>CALPLL020000130.1 GCA_943324395.2 Rhizobium sp. Q54 | reverse complement strand
ACATCGGCATCTTCTTCGCCTTCAAATGGAAAGGGTCCCATTCCAAGAACGCCATTCTCACTTTGAAATTCCACTGAAATGTCTTTTCTAACGTAGTTTGCCACTAGGGTTGGAATTCCAATTCCAAGGTTCACGAAATAGTTGTTTTTAACTTCTTTTGCAATTCGTTTTGCGATATCATTTTTATCTAAAGCCATAGTTTTAATTTTTGAATCCTAATTTCACAATTAGATTGTCCTTATCGTTTCTCATCTTCAAATTAGATAATTTTCAAATTACTTTTGTCTCACCGTGCGTTGTTCAATTCTCTTTTCATATTTTTCACCTTGGAAAATGCGTTGTACGAATATCCCTGGAATATGAATTTGGTTGGGATCTAGCGATCCAGCTTCTACCAATTCTTCTACTTCCGCTACAGTAATTTTTGCGGCACCCGCCATACAAGGATTGAAATTTCTAGCGGTTCCTTTAAAAATTAAGTTTCCTGCGGTGTCGCCTTTCCATGCTTTTACAATTGCAAAATCGGCTTTGAAGGCATGTTCCATAATGTGCATTTTGCCATTGAATTCTCGTGTTTCTTTTCCAACAGCGACTTCAGTTCCAAAACCTGCTGGAGTAAAAAACGCTGGAATTCCCGCTTGAGCAGCGCGGCATCTTTCGGCAAGTGTTCCTTGTGGAATCAATTCTACTTCCAATTCTCCAGACAACATTTGACGTTCAAATTCGGCATTTTCACCTACATAAGAAGAGATCATTTTTTTGATTTGCTTTTTGTGTAATAGTAAACCAAGTCCAAAATCATCAACACCGGCATTATTAGAAATACAGGTTAAGTTGTCATTTCCTTTTTTTACTAATTCGGCGATGGAATTTTCAGGAATTCCACACAATCCGAAACCTCCTAGCATAATAGTCATTCCGTTTTCAACACCATTTAGGGCTTCTTGAACTGTAGGTACTTTTTTATTAATCATCGTTGGTTTATTCTTAGTTTTTCTTACTTCAAAAATAACGAATTATAAATCAATTTTTTCTAATTTCTATAAAATAAGTAGCCTCAAAATCACAAATTCTGATTTTGAGGCTACATATTCATTTATACAATAATTTTCTTTTTATCTCAAATCCCTAGCCCGGACCTGCCTGCCTGCCGGCAGGTGGCAGTGGAAATCCCATGTGATTGCGAGGCACGAAGCAATCTCGTGGATTGCAACGTACAGCCGGAAAAAGCTCCAAAAAACTATAGACTAAATTCGTCTGTATTTTGTTCGGTTTCTGTAGAATCTTTTTTGGCTGGTGGCGACCAACACTCGACTTTTATGGATAGATTATCTGGTCTTTCGAAGTCTTCTTTTGAGAGTTTTAGCGTTTCATCGTTGTAACATTTTTTCATCATCAATCCCCAAATAGGTAATGCTGCCACGGCTCCTTGACCGTAAGTGATGCTTTTAAAACGGGCGGAACGGTCTTCGCAGCCTACCCAAACCCCGGTTACCAAATTAGGCACCATTCCCATAAACCAACCGTCTGATTGATTTTGTGTGGTTCCAGTTTTTCCTGCAATTGGGTTGGTAAATACATACGGATATCCGGTAACTCTGTTGTAACCGTTTCCTCCACCTTGGGTTCTCAATCGAGATCCTGAGCCTTCTTCGGTTACGCCTTCCAATAATTTTATTACTGCAAAAGCCACATCTTTGTTCAATACATCGTGCGATTCAGGAATTGGTTCGTAAAGTACCACTCCGTTTTTATCTTCAATTCTTGTGATGAACTGCGGTTTGATGTAAACTCCTTGATTTGCAAAAGTGCTGTAGGCAGCAACCATGTCCTGAACGGTAATATCTACGGCTCCTAAAGCAATTGATGGTTGCAATGGAATTTCTGATTTTATACCTAGTTTATGTGCTAATTCTACTACAGCTTCTGGACCTACTTTGTCCATTAATTTTGCCGAAACGGTGTTAATTGAGTTGGCCAATGCCTTTTTTAAGGTTACCATTCCTCGGTATTTATTATCGGAATTGGAAGGAGTCCAAGTTTCTGTAACGTGGTGACGACCAACAGGAATTGTAAATGGCGAATCGATAATGGAATCGCAAGGGGACATATTCAATTGTTCGATTGCAGTTGCATAAACGAATGGCTTGAAGGTTGAACCCACTTGTCGCGCTCCTTGACCTACGTGATCGTACTGGAAATATTTATAATTTATTCCTCCTACCCACGCTTTTACATGTCCCGTTTGAGGCTCCATTGACATCAATCCAGTTTGTAAGAAACTTTTGTAATAACGAATAGAATCTGCTGGGGTCATTATCGTATCACGTTCTCCTTTCCAGGTAAAAACGGTCATTTTAGTTTTCAGACTAAAAGATTTAATGATCTCTTCATCACTTTTATCTTGTAGTTTTAATTCCCTCCAACGATCTGAAGTTTTCATGGCTTGCATCATGATTTTATCGGTTTCGATTTTAGAAATATTTACAAAAGGGGCGTTTTTATTGTTTTTTGATTGATCGAAAAATTCCAGTTGTAAATTAGTTAAATGCTCCGTCACCGCTTCTTCAGCATACGCTTGAATTCTAGAATCGATGGTGGTATAGATTTTTAATCCGTCTCTGTAAATATCGTATTCAGACCCGTCTGGTTTTTTATTTTCTTTGAGCCAATTTTTCATGAATTCTCTAAGATATTCACGGAAATAAGTTGCAATTCCGTCTTTATGGCTTTCTGGATGAAAGTCTAAAACGATAGGTTCTTTTTCTAATTGTATTTTTGCTTCTTCAGATAAAAAATTATTTTTCACCATTTGCCCCAAAACTACATTTCTACGGTTTTGTACTTTTTCTAACCTTTTTATAGGGTTGAAAAGAGAAGGGTTTTTAAGCATTCCAACCAACATTGCCCCTTCGCTAACGGTTAAATCACGTGGTTCTTTTCCGAAATAAACTTTTGCTGCTGAACGGATTCCCACTGCCGTATTAATAAAATCGGCTTTGTTGAAGTACATCGCAATGATTTCATTTTTGGTATATTGGCGTTCTAATCGGATGGCAATTATCCACTCTTTTGCTTTTTGAATTATTCTAAAAGGTAAAAATTTTGATCCTTCACCGTGAAACAATTGTTTGGCTAATTGTTGCGTTAAAGTACTCGCTCCTCCGCTAGTTCCAAAACTTGCTATGGCACGTAAAGTTCCTCTTCCGTCAACACCTGAATGTTCGTAAAAACGCTCGTCTTCGGTTGCTACCAATGCATTAACGAGGTGTTTTGGTAAGTCTTGGTATTTTATTGAAGTTCTATTTTCATTGTAAAATTTTCCGATGGTAACTCCATCAGACGAGATCACTTCTGTAGCCAAATTTGAATCTGGGTTTTCTAAATCTTCAAATGAAGGCATCGATCCAAAAAGTCCCCAAGATGCAAAAAGAAAAAACACACTTATTCCAGCCAGACTGTAAAAAAAGACTTTCCAAAATTTCTTTTTGTAGTATTCGATGTCTTTAACGGGTTTGCTATTTTTTTTTATTGCCATACTATTTTTCTAATGATTCTACTCTAAAACCAACCTCGGTTATTCCTTCTAGATCTTGAACTCCGACGATTTTTCCTGTTTGGCGTACAGCTTGTTTGATGTGAATTTTATTGTTTTCTGAAGCTTTAAATTTCACATTTTCTTTGTAAAACAATTTACTTTCTTTAATATCGCTAAATCCTTCACCAAGAAGGGTTCCATCCACATCGGCCATTTCATATTCTAAAGTATCCACTTTGGTTAGTCCATTTGGTTGCTCCATAGAAACGATTAAAAACAGATTATTAAATTTATAATCGTCATTTGCTCTTAGGTTTATGAACAAATTGTATTTTTTTAAAGTATCCATTTTAGGAAGTTCGAAAACAACTTCTTTTTTCATGTTCCAAGCGCTGCCAACGGACTCATATTCGTCAAAAACCCTCTTCTTATCACACGAAATTAAGAGTCCGGCAATAATAATAAAAAGAATACTACTCTTTAGGCTCATTGTTAATATTAGGTTTAATTGTATTTTCGTTTGGTCTGATTTTATTATTCCCAAATGGCTTTCCTTGGTTTTTATTTTGCTGTGGTCTATTATTATTGTTGTTAGCCACAATTGCATTTTCACCCGGACGTTTATTATTTCTATTTGGTTTTTTCTTTTTCTTAGGCTGATCAAATCTCGTAAGACTTTCTTGTCCCATGGCATTATTGAAATCTTTTTCAGGCTCAGTAACAATTTCTAAAGCAAAATCTTCAAGAGATGAAACTTTCTTTTTCAATTTATTTTCTGCGATAATTTCTCTAACCTGATCGATTTTTAAAACATGCCAATTGGCAAAATTATTGGTGTAAGCAAACCACATCAAACCTTTAAAAATATCTTGCTTTTGGCAAATGGCATCTCCTTTTTCTGTGCTCAATTTAGTATCAAAATCAGGAAACGTTTTTAGCGCATCCATGTAAGTGTCTAGCTCATAGTTCAAACAACATTTCAATTTACCACATTGTCCAGCTAATTTTTGAGGATTTAGAGACAACTGTTGGTAACGTGCTGCAGAGGTATTTACACTTCTAAAATCGGTTAACCAAGTCGAGCAACATAATTCTCTTCCACAAGAACCAATTCCTCCCAATCGAGAGGCTTCCTGACGAAAACCAACTTGCTTCATTTCAATTCTAGTGTTGAATTCTTTAGCAAAATCTTTTATAAGCAAACGAAAATCTATTCTTGCTTCCGCAGTATAATAAAAGGTAGCTTTGAGTCCGTCACCTTGAAATTCGATATCAGAAATTTTCATTTCTAGTTTTTGAGCAATCGCTAATTCACGTGCTCTAACTTTCATAGGCTCTTCTTTGTCCCTTGCTGCCGACCAAATATCGATGTCTTTTTGTGAGGCTTTACGGTATATTTTTAGAATTTCAGGACTAGTATGATTGGCTCCTTTTTTCTTCATTTGAATTTTTACCAATTCACCGGTTAAAGTTACAATTCCAACATCGTGACCTGGAGAAGATTCAGTTGCCACAATATCTCCAATGCTTAAAGTTAGTTTTTCAGTATTTCTATAAAATTCTTTTCTACCATTTTTAAAACGTACTTCCACGCAGTCAAAAGGAGCTTCACCATTGGGCAAACTCATGTTTGAAAGCCAGTCAAAGACGGTTAATTTATTGCAGCTATCGGTGCCGCAAGTCCCATTATTTTTACAACCTTTAGGCGCTCCGCCATCTGAAGTTGAACAACTTGTACATGCCATAATTATATTGTGGTGTTGTGACTTGCACAACGTAAGTTCATAACGATTAATGTGTAAAGATATTATTTTAATTTTAGGTTT
>CALPLL020000129.1 GCA_943324395.2 Rhizobium sp. Q54 | reverse complement strand
TTAGTTCGAGATAAACAACGTCGTAAAATGTCAAAATCATTAGGAAACTCTCCTGATCCTTTAGATCTAATTGAAAAATTTGGTGCTGACGGAGTTCGTGTTGGTTTACTTTTAAGCGCCTCTGCCGGAAATGATATCATGTTTGATGAAGAACTTTGTAACCAAGGAAAAGCATTTACCAATAAGATTTGGAATGCTTTAAAATTGATCAAAGGTTGGGAAGTTTCGGAAGTAATTGCACAACCTGAATCTTCAAAAGTGGCTATTGAATGGTATGAAGCAAAATTGCAACAAACCCTTGTTGAAATTGAAGATAATTTTGAAAAATATAGAATTTCAGATGCTTTGATGGGGATATACAAACTGGTTTGGGACGATTTCTGTTCTTGGTTTTTAGAGATGATTAAGCCCGCTTATCAAGCGCCAATTGATAAAATTACCTTTGATAAAGCGATTGAAATGCTGGAAAGTAATTTGAAATTATTGCACCCATTTATGCCATTTTTAACAGAGGAAATTTGGCATTACACTGCTGAAAGAACTCCTGAAGAAGCGCTTATTGTTTCAACATGGCCAACATTAAAACCATTTAATTCCCATTTAATTACTGAATTTGAAAATACAATGGAAGTGATTTCAGGAATTAGAACTATTAGAAAAGATAAAAATATTCCATTTAAAGATTCTATTGAATTTAAAGTCGTGAATAACGATAACGTGTCACCATATTTTGATTCTGTTATAACTAAACTAGGAAATATCTCCACATTAGAATATGTTTCTGAAAAAGTAGATGGCGCTTTATCATTTAGAGTAAAATCAAATGAGTATTTTATACCTATTTCTGGAAATATAAATGTAGAAGAAGAAATTTCGAAATTGACCGAAGAGTTAAAATACATTCAAGGATTTTTGAAATCGGTGCAAGCGAAGTTATCCAACGAAAAATTTGTAAATGGCGCTCCCGAGAAAGTATTGGAAAATGAAAAACAAAAAGAAGCCGATGCTCTAGCAAAAATTGCAACAATCGAACAAAGTTTAGCCAGTTTGAAATAAAATAAAAGCCTCAATTATGAGGCTTTTTTATTGAATATAAATCCCAATCCGATTTTTGTTAACATCCTTTTTCCAAAAGGGAAGAAAAATTTTGATTGACCAAATAAATAGCCAAAACCCATTAATAAAAAGGGATAAATTGGTAAAACTAAAACTAATAAAATCAGGTAATAAATGAACCAATGTGTATTATCATTGCTAAATCCAATTACGTTCATCAAATAACTTGAAATTCGCGCTGATAAAGATCCGTTGATGGCAAATACAGCAATTATCAATAGCAATTGATAAATTGTGGTAATTCCCCAGCGTTCTTTTAACTTTTTCATACCCTTAATTAGATTACCAAATTTACAAAATTAATTATCAAATAATCAGCTTAATAAAGCAAAAAAAATGCACCTCTATTTGAGATGCATTAAATTAAATTATAAAAGAATATTAATTTTTAAATATACTGATTATTTGCGAAGCCAATTCAGTTCCAATTCTATCTTGCGCTTCCAAAGTAGCAGCTCCGATGTGAGGAGTTAAGGATATTTTTTGATTCATTAAAATGGTGATTTCTGGATTTGGTTCGTTTTCAAAAACGTCCAAACCTGCAAACAACACTTTACCGCTGTCCAACGCTTTTACTAAAGCAACCTCATCAATTACTCCGCCACGAGCGCAATTTACAATTCCAACTCCAGATTTCATAGTTTCTAATTCTGCTTCACCAATGATATAACCGTCTTGAGCAGGAACGTGAAGCGTAATAAAATCGGCTTCTTTGAATAAGGATTCTAAAGACTGTGTTTTTATAGTTGTAGTGATCGATTGACCATCAAAAAACTCCACTTTTACATCCACTTTTTCGATAAAACTATCACTTGCAATCACTTTCATTCCTAGACCTAAAGCCATTTTTGCAGTAGCTTGACCAATTCTTCCAATTCCAACAATACCAAGTGTTTTTCCTCTTAATTCGACTCCATTTGCGTAAGCTTTCTTAAGACCTTCGAAATTTGAATCTCCTTCAAGAGGCATGTTTCTATTCGAATCGTGTAAAAAACGAACACCAGAAAATAGATGAGCAAACACTAATTCTGCAACCGATTCTGAAGAAGATGCTGGAGTATTAATTACACTAATGCCTTTGCTTTTAGCATAATCAACATCGATATTATCCATACCTACTCCACCTCTACCAATAATTTTTAATCCTGGACAAGAATCAATGATATCTTTTCTAACTTTAGTTGCGCTTCGAACTAAAACTACACTTACGTTGTTTTCATTTACATAATTAGCGACTTGCTCTTGAGCAACTTTTGTAGTAATTACTTCAAAACCACCTTTTTCTAAAGCTAAGATTCCGCTTTTTGAAATTCCATCGTTTGCTAATACTTTCATAATTATTTATATTTTACTTTCAAAATCTTTCATTACATCCACTAGCACTTGAACACTTTCAATAGGAAGTGCATTATACATAGAAGCTCTATATCCGCCTACAGAACGATGTCCTGGCAAACCAGAAATCCCTGCAGCTTTCCACATTGAATCAAATAAAGTGGTGTGTTCTTCATTTTCAAGTAAGAAAACAACATTCATATTAGAACGGTCTTCCACTTTTGCAGCTCCTTTAAAATAAGGATTTCTATCAATTTCAGCGTATAATAAATTTGCTTTAGCTTGATTTAATTTCTCAACTGCGGCTATTCCACCCATTTTCTTCAACCATTGTAAAGTCAATAACGATGCATAAACTGGGAAAACGGCTGGCGTATTGTACATACTTTCCGCTTTAATGTGCTTTTCATAATCCAACATACTCGGAATTTCTCTTCCTGATTTACCCAAAATATCCTCTTTAATAACTACTAAAGTGGTTCCTGCAGGTCCCATATTTTTTTGAGCACCAGCATAGATAATATCAAATTTTGAAAAATCTAAAACTCTAGAGAAAATATCAGAACTCATATCGCAAATCATAGGTACTGAAACACTCGGGAATTCTTTAATTTGTGTACCAAAAATGGTATTGTTGCTTGTACAGTGGAAATAATCTACATCATTTGGAACTGTAAATCCTTTTGGTATATAATTATAATTTTGATCTTTTGAAGAAGCTATAATAGTAACTTCACCAAATAATTTGGCTTCTTTAATAGCTGCAGATGCCCATGTTCCAGTATCTAAATAGGCCGCTTTTCCGTCAACTTTCATCAAGTTGTAAGGAACCATCAAAAATTCTAAACTCGCACCACCATGAAGAAACAAAGCTTGGTACCCTTTTCCTTTTAAGTTTAATAATTCTAACGCTAAATCTCTGGCTTCATCCATTACAGCAACAAAATCTTTGCTTCTATGAGAAATTTCTAGAAGAGACAATCCTGAATTATTGAAATCTAATATTGCTTCCGCAGATTTTTGAAAAACTTCTTGTGGCAAAATACAAGGTCCTGCACTGTAATTGTGTTTTTTCATTTAGTATTGTTAGGTTGGAAAAAATTAAGTTACAAATTTCGTAAATAGGAAACTAAAATCAATTAAATATTACTAAATAGTTATACAGATTTATTAACAAAAACGTTTTAGTTGAGAATTTAAATTGGAAATTTAATAACCTATAAATTGATTAAGAAATTTATAGTGTCAATATTGTCGGCATAATCCCATAATTTTGGTTTTTGTGTTTGACCAAATGAGACGCTATTTTCTATTAAATTATTAGATACAATACATTGAATTTGCTCGTGATCTTGCTGTAATTTATTTTTTATTTCCTCCAATTTATCATAATATTCGTAAAAAACAGATGAAATTGGCGAAGCATAACTTAAATCTTCTTTAATAATTAGAAATTCATTATCTAATAAATTAAAATTACTCATTAAGAAAACGGCCTTATTATAATCGTAATTATTGATGTATTTTTCAAATTTCATCACTTGATTATAGGGAAACATTCCACCAAAAAAAGCATCAAAGTTATAGCCTCTTGGAACAAATATCTTAGAAACATTTCTACATCCTAAGCCAAAATAGCGAAAAACATCCTCTCCTAATGCAATCATTTGTTCCTTAGTTTCATTTCCGTCTAAAACAGCAACTGAATTTCTTGATTTTCTAATAATCGAGGGCTTGTTCTTAAAATAATATTCAAAATATCGGGCGGTATTATTACTTCCAGTTGCAATTACAGCATCAAAATTTTCTAATTTACCTTCAACAAAAGTGATATAATCTTTCATTTTAGGTTCAACCGAAATTATGTATTTTGCTAAAAAAGGTAATAAATGCTGATCGTTGGAAGAGGTTTTTACCAATACTTTATGTCCCGAAAGTAAAACCGAAATAAAATCATGAAAACCTACCAAAGGAATATTACCTGCCAAAACCAATCCAACTGTTTTAGGAGAAATAGTATCCAAATTATAGCGATTCAACCATTGATTCAAATTATCTTCAGTTAAAGCCTCAGCCCAAGATTGAATTGCAAAATAAACGTTTTCATTGGTGTACCAACCATTATGAGATGGCGATAATTGAATTAAATCAATAAATTTATCAAAATACAAATCGTTGTGAAGTACCGATTGACATTTAGTATTTTCAACCTCAGAAAATTGCGCTAAAAATTTGCCAAGTTTAATGAAAATACTTTTTTTATGTTCTAATGTCATATTGATTTGCTTATGATAAGTTTTGGATGTAATTTTGCACAAAAATAAGATAATTATCTGCAATAGGCAATAAGCTTATAGCTTTTAGCCTTTTGCTTAAAGTAAAAAAATATGGCAATTATAATAACAGACGAATGTATAAATTGTGGGGCTTGCGAACCGGAATGCCCAAATACCGCAATTTATGAAGGAGCCGACGATTGGAGATACAAAGACGGAACAAAAATTAGAGGAAAAGTAATTTTAGCTGACGGTACTGAAGTAGATGCTGATGCTGCTCAAACACCAATTTCAGACGATATTTACTATATTGTTCCAGGAAAATGTACCGAATGTAAAGGGTTTCACGAAGAACCACAATGTGCTGCAGTTTGCCCAGTAGATTGCTGTGTTCCAGATGATAATCATGTTGAAAGTGAAGAAACATTATTGAATAGACAAGCGTTTTTACACAACGAATAAAATAGAATAAAAAAATCCTGAGTTATTAGCTCAGGATTTTTTTTAATATAAAAGGCATTTATTTTCTACAATTTTTATTAAAAGATATAAATCCTATATTTGCACTCTTAAAAATAAACCATAATGAAAGCAGGAATTGTAGGATTACCAAATGTTGGAAAATCAACATTATTCAATTGTTTGTCTAACGCAAAAGCACAAAGCGCTAACTTCC
>CALPLL020000128.1 GCA_943324395.2 Rhizobium sp. Q54 | reverse complement strand
TTAGTGTTTCACAATTGGTATTGGTGGTTCAATCCTGTGTAGTAGCATGTCCAAGCCCAACAGCAGTTACAGCTTCAAACATCACCGCTTCTACTTCTGTATTAAATTGGGTTGGATCAAGTGCATCCAATCAATTTGAAGTATATGCTTCTGCTCCTGGAACAACAGCTCCTACTGCTACCACTCAAGGCATTATAGTGACCACAACTCCATTTGTAATAAGTAACTTAAACTGCGGAACTCCATATGCTATTTATGTGAGAACGGTATGTGGAAATAATGGAAACAGTGCTTGGACTTCACCAATAACGATTACAACATTGCCATGTGGTCCGGTAATTGGGCAACCACTAAATCTAACTCAATGTCAAAATAACGGTCAAGCCTGTTTCAATTTAACATCGAATACTTCAATTATTTTAGCCAATTTAAATCCTGCAACCTATTCCGTTTCTTATTATACATCACAAACAGATGCAAATAATAATACCAATGCTATTGCAACTCCTAGTCAGTATTGTATTACAACGGCCTCGCAAGTTATTTTTGCAAGGGTAACGAATTCAGTGGATAATACTTTTCAAATCATAGGGTTTTCAGTTGTAGCTACTGAATATGAAGCAACTGTTCGAGTTCTGCCTGATATGACTCAATGTGATGACAATAATGACACGGTAGTTACTTTTAATTTAACAACAATTCAAGCTCAAATCAATTCTTCTTATACTTTGGAATATTACACATCTCTAGTAAATGCTCAATATAGAACTGTCCCAGTAACAAATCCGGCAGTATTTAATGTTGGTACGCAATCTCCTTCAACAACTATTTTTGTTAGAGAAATTAATCCAACAACTTGTGATGTAATTTATAAATTTAATGCAATTGCTTATGCAGTTTGTAACAATGCCTATGTTTGTAATGCCGCCAATTCATTGTGCAGCGCTTTAGGAATCCCTTTTGCAAACACAAATCAAGGAATTCAAGCTCAAACAGGTAATAGTTACGGATGTCTTGGTAATCAACGTAATCCTACTTGGTTTTATTTGCCAATAAGTAGAGCTGGAAACATTAATTTAATGATTCAACAAAGCACTGATATTAGCTTTATGAATACTACAGGAAATTTGGACGTAGATTTTATTTGCTATGGGCCATTTACGAGTCCAACAACCCCTTGTAACGGACAATTAACTGTAGATAAAATTGTAAGTTGTAGCTATTCTATTTCTGCAACTGAATATCCAGTAATTCCAAACGCATTGCCAGGTCAATATTATTTAATCATGACTACCAACTTTAGTAATCGCGCTGGATTCATCAAAATAACTGAAATGTCAACTACTGTAGGAGCAATTAATTGTTCTGGTTTACGATTGAACGCCTTTTTAGATTTGAATTCAAATGGAACGCAGGAAACAGGCGAACAGAACTTTCCATTAGGACAATTTCATTACGAAGTGAACCAAAATGGGAATGCACATCATATAACCGCACCAAATGGAATTTATAACATTTATGATATGAATCCTGCCAATTCCTATAATCTAAGTTATACACTAAACTCTAATTATACTGCGAATTATACCGTTACACCAGCTTCTTATTCCAATGTAAGTGTAGTTTTGGGGTCTGGAATGCAAGTATATAATTTTCCTGTAAGAGTTATTAATAATTATGCTGATTTAGCTACTATTTTAGTTCCAACTCAACAACCAAGACCAGGATTTACCTACACTAATAAAATTATTTATGCCAATTTAGGAACTCAAACTGTAACTTCAGGAACTATAACATTTAATAAAGATGCTCGAGTTACCATAACAGGAAATACACAAACAGGCACTGTAGCAACACCAACAGGTTTTACTTATAATTTTACCAACTTGTTGCCATTTGAAGTTAGAATGATGACGGTAACTATGCAAGTGCCAACAATTCCAACTGTTTCATTAGGAAATTTATTGATCAATTCAGTTGCAATTACTCCTTTAACAGGCGATGTTGTTCCTGCAAATAATGCCGCTTCAGTTTCTCAAATAGTTGTGGGTTCGTATGATCCAAACGATAAAATGGAAGCGCATGGAGAACAAATTTTACATTCTAGCTTTACATCAAATGATTATTTGACGTACACCATTCGTTTTGAAAACACAGGAACTGCAAGTGCTATTAATGTTCGTGTGAACGATGTCTTGGATTCTAAATTAGATGAAACATCTATAAAAATGGAAAGTGCAAGTCACGATTATATAATGGACAGAATAGGAAGTAACATTAATTGGAAATTTGATAACATTGAACTACCAGCTACTTCAATGAATCCTTCAGGATCAAAAGGGTATATTCAATTCAAAATCAAACCAAAACCGGGTTTTGCTGTGGGAGATATTATTCCAAATACAGGTTCTATCTTTTTTGATTATAACCCAGCTATTATTACGAACACTTTTCAAACTCAATTTGTTGCTGCATTAGCAGTAGATGAATTTGAAAACGGAAGTTTTGTGTTCTATCCAAATCCTGCGTCTGATTTTGTAATTGTTTCTTTAAAAGATTCGACCAATTCTATTTCAACTATTGCAGTTTATGATGTACTTGGAAAAGTGATTTTACAGAAAAAAGCGACCAATTCAATTACTACTGAAACAGTAGATTTAACATCGGTTAATCCTGGTATTTATTTTATAGAAGTGCAAACCGAAAACAATACTAAAGTTGTAAAGAAATTACTAGTTAAGTAATTATTATTATAAGAATTTAAAAACCCTCAACCGAGGGTTTTTACTTTTCAAAGCAATTTTTGGTATGCCAATTAATAATTCCTTAATTTTGAAATATTAATTTTAATTTAAATGAAAAAGGCCCTCGCTTTACTATTACTTTTTTTGATCTACTCCTGCCAATATTTTGGTGGCGAAGTGCCATCTAAAAAAGAACTGTTAGATAAAGAGCTGAATGCAATAAATTGGAATGAAGTGGATGAATTTCCTTCCTTTTCAGAATGCGATAAGATTAAAGATGAGAGAATGCAAAAACAATGTTTTTTTGAATTTTTAACTCAATCAATCCAAGAAAAATTAGCATCAGATACATTAGCTACATTATATCCTGAGCTAGACACAATTGAAGTAAAAGTAACTGTGTTTCCTAATTCAACTATGAAATTCGAACCTCAATTCCAGAAAGACAGCACCACTTACGACACCATTAAAATTGATAGTATCTTACAATCTCGATTAGTAAATTTTCCTAAAGTACATCCCGCAACAAAAAGAGGGCTTCCTGTAAAGACGCAATTTATTTTGCCTGTTATTATAAAGTCAGAATAGTTATTTGTGTTTAAACACGAGTACAAAATAACTTCCAATAATCGCTGGCAAAACTAAATTCAAAAACCAAATTATTGTACTAATAAAAACCACAATCCATTCATTTACACCCAATATTCCGAAAAAGTATAAAGCTACACTTCCCTTAACTGCAAAATCTAAAAATTGAAATGTTGGCAAGGATGAGGCTAAAAAATAAACACTTGCAATTGCCGCCATTAATGTAAAATAGGGTAATTGAACATCAAATGCTAAAAATAAAAAGTAGTATTGGTGTGATAAAACCAAGTACCTGCAAACGGCTAAAATATTGTTTTTTTGATAAATTTTCTTTGGAATTTTAGATAATTCCTGCAATAAGATTTCAATAGAGTAGCCTTTGATATTTATTTTTTTTAATGCAAATAAAAGAAATAGTATTCCGGAGGCACTTCCAATGATAATTAAAACCCATTTAAAATAACCCAAATACAATAACCCAATTATTCCAAAAAATACACTGACAATTACTTGAGCGCCATTGCAAATCAAATTCAAAAAAATAATTTTTTTAGTTTGTCTTTTTTCGAAAAACAGGGCTTTTCCAGCGTATTCTCCAATACCATTGGGAGTGAATAATCCAGCTGTTAATGAGCTTAACGCTTGATTTGTAGCTTCAAATATAGTTATTGGTTTTATAATTGATACTAAATTTCGCCACTTTAGAATTTCCAAAAAACGGTTTGAAACGCTTAGTAATATAATAAAGGAAATTCCTAAAAACGATTTATTTTTATTGAATTTTTCTAAAAATAGCACCCAATTCAGTTGGTTATTATGGGCTAATTGATCATAAATAAAATAAAATGCACTCCCTACAATTAAAAGTTTGATTAAAAGAACAAGTAATTGTTTAGCTTTGTGTGAAATTGATAGCATCAGTATATTCTAAATGGAAAAAAAGTGCATTGTTGTATTGTGCTAAAGTACTAAATAAACCGCGAAACGAATTCAAAATTGACAAAAGAAAGAATCATATTAGGAATAGATCCAGGAACCACCATCATGGGATTCGGTTTGATTAAAGTAGTTGGAAAAAACATGGAGTTTTTACAATTAAACGAGTTGCAGTTATCAAAATATGACAATCATTACCAACGATTAAAAATTATTTTTGAGCGAACAATTGAGTTAATAGAAACCCATCATCCTGATGAAATTGCAATTGAAGCTCCATTCTTTGGGAAAAACGTACAGTCCATGTTAAAACTAGGACGAGCGCAGGGAGTTGCAATGGCAGCTGGACTTTCAAGAGATATTCCTATCACAGAATACGAACCTAAGAAGATAAAAATGGCAATCACCGGGAACGGAAATGCTTCAAAGGAACAAGTGGCTAAAATGCTGCAACAACTTTTAGGGCTTAAAGAATTGCCAAAAAATCTTGACAGCACAGACGGATTGGCTGCAGCAGTTTGTCATTTTTTCAATTCAGGAAAAACAATTGGCGAAAAAAGTTATACAGGTTGGGATGCTTTTGTTAAGAATAATGAGTCTCGCGTTAAAAAATAGTATGGCTGGAATCTATATTCATATTCCTTTTTGTAAACAGGCATGTCACTATTGCGACTTTCATTTTTCGACTTCCCTGAAGAAAAAAGATGAAATGATTTTGGCTCTAGCCAATGAGATAAAGTTGCGCAAAAGTGAGTTTGAAAATGAGATCGTAGAAACTATTTATTTTGGTGGCGGAACTCCTTCTATTTTACAAACTAGCGATATAAATTTTCTTATTGAAACTGTTTATGATAATTATTCGATTATTGAAAACCCCGAAATTACTCTTGAAGCCAACCCAGATGATTTAACCGAAGATCGAATAATCGAATTATCAAACACCAAAATCAACCGATTGAGCATTGGAATTCAATCCTTTTTTGAAGACGATTTAAAGTTGATGAATCGAGCGCACAATGCTGAAGAAGCAAAAAAATGTTTGGAAATTGCAACTCAATATTTCGGTAATATTTCACTCGATTTGATTTATGGAATCCCCGGAATGACTAATGAAATCTGGAAAAAAAATATTGAAATCGCGTTGTCTTTTGGTATTAATCATATTTCAAGTTATGCTTTAACGGTAG
>CALPLL020000127.1 GCA_943324395.2 Rhizobium sp. Q54 | reverse complement strand
TTATTTTTTTAATCGGCTAATCGTTTAATTGTTTTTGTTTAATTTATGTTACCGTTAAACAAATAAACGAATAAACACCTAAACCAATTATTACCAATCTTTCTCCGTTTGAATTGGTTTGCCCTTCACTTTTTTGGCATTTACTTTATCTTGAATTTTCTTTTCTTCGTTATTTACAGCGTCCAATAAATTTTGAACACGTTCTTTTTGGATTCCACCTGGTTTAGGCTTTGGCTGCCCATCCTGATTGTTTTTTTGATCGTTTTTATCTTTTTGATTTCCGTCTTTCTTCTCGTCTTTTTTATCTTTTTTATCGTCTTTCTTTTTGTCGTCCTTTTTCTTATCCTTCTTGTCTTTTTTATCGTCTTTTTTCGGAGGATTATTTTTCAGCATTTTTTTTGCTAATGCAAAATTATATCTGGTTTCCTCATCATTTGGATTATTTCGCAAGGCGTTTTTAAAGGCTTCAACAGCTGCAGAATAATTTTTTTCCTTCATATAAATATTCCCTGAATTATGATAAGCTTTGTGCTTTTCAGGTCTTACAGTGGAATTTTTTATTGCATTTTCATATGAGAATAAAGCTTCTGAATTATTGTTTTGTTTATAAATTGCATTCCCTAAATTATAGGCTGAAATGGATTTTTTAGGATTATTAGATAGTGATATTCGATACTCAGCCTCAGCCTCAGCATATTTTTTATCCGCAAATTCATCATTTGCTTTAGGCAAATGAAAATCCTTTTCTTGAGCGAAAATTGCAAAAGAAAGCAAGAGAAAACTATATAATAATAAATTCTTCATTATTCTTTTTCATTAAATAAATTCAACTTTTTTAACCATTCTGTTTTTCTTTCTAAAAAGAAAACATCCAAAAACAATAGAAAAAAAGCCATTCCTAAAAACCATTGAAATTGCGAATTATAGTCGGTGAATTCTTGTGCTTCAAATTCTGTTTTTTCAATATTATCCAATGCCTTTTTGATATATTCTAAAACTTCCTTGGTATTATTCCCATTAATATAACCCCCTTTAGTATTCTTAGCAATTACTTTTAAACTTTCTTCATTCAATTTTGTGACCACAACCTCATTATTTTGGTCTCTTTTAAAGCTAACAACTCTGCCATTTTCTTTTAATGGAATTGGGCCACCCTTTGGAGTTCCCAACCCTATTGTAATAATCTTTAGTCCTAATTTGTTGGCTTCTTCAGCTGCATCACTAGCACCTTCAGAATGATCTTCTCCATCAGAAATTAGAATTAATAACTTGCTCGTTTTCTTATCGTCATCAAAATAGGTTGAAGATAATTTTATAGCTTCATCCAATGATGTTCCTTGTGAAGAAACCATAGAAGGATTCATGCTTTGTAAAAACATTTTTGCAACACCATAATCAGTTGTAATTGGTAAAACTGGAAACGCACTTCCTGCATAGGCTACAATTCCAATTCTATCACCTACTAATTGATTGATAATTTGCGAAACAATTTGCTTGCTTTTTTCCAATCTACTTGGTGCAACATCTTCGCAAAGCATACTTTTTGAAACGTCAACAGCAAATACAATGTCAATTCCTTCTCTTTTTACAGTCTCTGATTTTGTTCCAATTTTTGGGTTAACCAAACCGATAACCAAACAAGTAAAAGCAAGAGTTAAAACAACAAATTTAAGCCCCGTTTTGAAGCCTGAACTTTCTGGACTCAATTTTTTTATCATTTCTATATCCCCAAATTCTTGTTGTTTTTTTCTTTTCCAATATAAATTGAATAGAAATACCACAACCAAAATTGGAATGATAAATAGTAAAGGCAAATATTTTTTTTCGTCTAATTCGTACATATATTTTTCTTTAACACCAATTTCATTGCGAAATAGGAATTATATAAAACTTCTAAATAGGGTGTTTCGTAATCCTAATTCAAACAATAATAATAACCCTGCAAAAAGCGCAAAAGGTCTATATTTTTCATCGTAATCATAGAATTTTAACTCTTGAATTTCGGTTGTTTCTAATTTGTTAATCTCATTATAAATGGACTCTAACTTTTGATTACTGTATGCTCGGAAATATTTCCCGCCTGTATTTTTTGCTATTGATCGAAGTAATGTTTCGTCAATTTCCACTTTCATCATTCTAAATAAAAACTGTCCGTTTGGAGCAATTGCATATGGAAAATCGGCCATTCCGTTCGATCCAATTCCAATTGTATACACTTTAATTCCGTATTGTTGCGCAATATCTGAAGCCGTTTGAGGCTCTATAAAACCAGAATTATTTACCCCATCAGTCATCAAAATTACAATCTTACTTTTCGCTTTACTGTCTTTTAATCGGTTAATTGCGGTAGTTAATCCCATTCCAATCCCAGTTCCGTCTTGAAGTACATTGTCATATTTTATACTTCTTATTGCGTCCATAACAACCGCTTTATCACTTGTAACGGGTGATTTCGTATAGGCTTCAGACGCATAAACTACTAAACCTATTCGGTCGTTTGGTCTCCCTTTAACAAAGTTTTCTGCAACATCTTTTAAAGCTTCCATTCGGTTGGGTTTGAAATCTTTCGCCAACATACTTCCTGAAACGTCCACTGACATTACTATATCAATTCCTTTTGTAGTTTTTGTTTTGCTGCTGACATCTACAGTTCTTGGGCGCGCCAGAGCAATAATTAGAGAGCTTAACGCCAATAATCGAAATACAAATAGCATTGGTTTTAATTTGGTCAAAACAGATTTTGTATTCTTAAAACCTTTTAATGAACTAATTTTTAAAGTAGCAGTTTGTTCCTTTCTTTTCCATATTTGCCAAGCAATAACAACTGGAATTAAAATAAAAAGCCAGAAAAATTCGGGATTTAGAAAAGTCATCTTATTCATTGTTTTCGCCTTTTTTAAATTCAACTGAATTCATCACTTTTTCTGAAATTTGTTCACCGTATTTATCGCCTTCCTCATGGAATAAAATAACTTGCTGGTAACCTCCATTTTCTTTAAATAAAAGCACTTCAAAATACATTTTAACACTGCTTTTTAACACTGGATCAAGCAACACCATTGTTCCAAATCCTTTCAAACCTGTAACTCCCATTTTGGTTTGGAATTCCTCTTGTTTTAAAACAACATTTTGCCCTTTAAATCCATTTATTGTTGCATCTAATCCTTTTTGAAGGTCGTAATCTAATTCTTGTTTTGGTGTAGCTGTGGCTAATGCGATGTAAAAATTACTTTGCAAACTTCCGTAGGTAAATACACTTCCTTCTTTTAACATTTTCGTTATTTCCGCAGGAAATTGTTTAGAAGCGTCAATTCTTGTTAGAACTTTTGGTGTTTCTATATATACTTTTGGATTACCGTATTCGCTCGAAACCCATTGACCTTCAACTAAATCTTTGGTTGGACTTCCAATAATTTGGTCTTTTACGTAATCAAATCCTTTGGTTGCTACCAATAAAATAAATAATACTAATAAAGTGCCAACTAGAAATCCTAACACATTTAATATTCGGGCTCTTTTCTCCTTTTTCAGCTTTTGCAAACGGCGCATTTCGTCCCATTCTGATGTGTCCTCTTCTGGTTCAATTTCTATTGGGATGGATTTATCCAATGTTAGAATTGCTTTTTCAATTTTGTTTTTGTCTTCGGCAATTTCAAAATCTACCGGTCTAGATTTAGCAAATTTAACTAAATCGGCTTGTTTTAAAACGCGTTCTAGGTTTTCAAGAGTTTCTGCTGAAACGGTCATTTTCTTTTTGATAGAAGCTGCTCTAAGCGCAACAATTAGCTCAGAAGTTGTGCTTTCCATTGCTGGAATTTCGATGGCTTCTTCAATGTAATTTCTAGCAATATCGGTCAATTCGCTGTAATATTCTTTTACAGCACCCTTTTGCCAAAGCTCCTTTTTTTCTAAGTTTTTCAGTAAAATAGTTGCTCGTTCAATAGGGCTTTTAAGTTCTTCAATTTCTTCAACTTTCTTCTTTTTGTATTTTTTTATTATCCAATAAATGAATGCTCCAAGCCCTAAAATCAGAACAATTATTAAAAAATACTTCCAAAAATTACTCAATTGAAATTCTGATTCTGAAATTGGTTTAATGTCAAATAATTTTTGTTTTAGAGTATCGACTTTAACATCAGAAACTTCTACTAATATAGAATCGGTAGCAAAAACTTTATTATTGATTAGGACTTTTAAACTCGGAATTACATATTTCCCAGAGTCGAATTGGGTCACGCCATATTTTTTTATAAGATCATATCTAGCCCCATGTTTTATAGTGTCCACCACATAGGAACGGATAACTTCCATTTTCCCAAAGTTTTTTAAGGTTGGAAACACCACTTTTGACAACGTATCAACATTGGTTTTATAAGTCAAGTTGAATTGCGCTCCGATTTTGTTTTTCTTAACATCAATTTTAGTTTCCACTTGCTTTTGAGCAAATAGAGACATTGAAATTAAAAGGAAAAGTATATAATATTTAACTTTCATTGTGATTATCGCGACTTAAAATAACTTAATAATTTGGTTACGTAACTTTCATCAACCCTTGTGTTCACTACTCCAGACCCCGATTTTCTAAAAGTCTCAATAAAATAATCGACTTTATTTTTATACTCTTTTTCGTATTGCATTCGAATGGCTTTAGAGCCGGTATTAACCAATTGAGTTTCGCCGGTTTCTGCATCCAACATTGGAACCATCCCGAGATTTGGCAACTTTTCTTCGCGAATGTCAAAAACTCGAATTCCAGTAATATCATGTTTTTTAGAAGCAATTTTCAAGGTATTTTCGTATTCATCCGACATAAAATCAGAAATTAAAAATACAATTGCTTTCTTTTTTTGTGTCCCCGACAAAAATTTTAGTGCTTGTGAAACATCAGTTTTTTTGCTTTTTGGCTGAAATTCAATCAATTCCCGAATTATTCTTAATACGTGTGATTTTCCTTTTTTTGGAGGGATATACAATTCTATTTGATCAGAAAATAAGATCAACCCTATTTTATCGTTGTTTTGTGTTGCCGAAAAAGCCATTGTAGCGGCAATCTCTGTAACAATATCTTTCTTAAATTGGTTTTTAGAACCAAAACTTTCCGAACCAGAAATATCCACCATTAACATCATGGTTAACTCTCGTTCTTCTTCAAATACTTTTACGTGGGCTTCGTTATAACGTGCAGTTACATTCCAATCTATTGCTCGAATATCATCACCATATTGGTACTGACGAACTTCAGAAAAAGTCATTCCACGCCCTTTAAAAGACGTGTGATATTCGCCCGAAAAGATGTGATCGCTCAATCTTCGGGTTTTAATTTCTATTTTACGTACTTTTTTTAATAGTTCTTTGGTATCCATTTCATTTAGCTTTCAGCAAATAGCCATTAGCTTTCAGCCTTCAGAATTACTCTAAATGCTTACTGCTTATAGCCTAAAGCTGATTAAGGTACTTCAATCTCGTTTACGATTTTGTTGATGATATCAACTGAGGTAATATTTTCCGCTTCCGCTTCGTAG
>CALPLL020000126.1 GCA_943324395.2 Rhizobium sp. Q54 | reverse complement strand
GTTCAAAAGCAACAGTATTACCCGTCGAACCGATGATGTAGTTTGGATTTGGGCCGTTGATGATTTGTTCCAATCGCATCCTGAAGTAGCCGATTGGAATTGGTTTTACACCAATGGAAAAAACAATTTTGACACCCTTTATGCTCCATGGTATGATAAAGCAGATGGTTTATACAAAGGTCAAAATACGTTTCAAGACCTGCAATCTGAGGGCTATCCAGAGGGTTATTCGCAGGCTGATTGCGTGTTACTAAAAAGCACCTCAACCAATTGTTTGTATTATAAAGCGATGCTATCACTTGCCAATGCTGCTAAAAAATGTAATAAACCGGAAGAATCTAAAGTATGGATCAAAAAAGCCGAGTCGCTCAAAAAAGCGATTTTAAAAGAATTACTATTGCCCGATGGCACATTTACTTACTTTAAAGACAGAAACGGTAAAGTATTGCCCAACCAGCACAATCTGGGAACGGCTTTTGCCATTCTATTTGGCATTGTAGAAGGAAAATCAGCTAAAAAAGCCATTGATAATTATCCATACAATCAATACGGAACTCCTTTAATACATCCATTTTTGGCCGATGGGAAAGGAGATCACAATGCAGCAGCCTGGCCTTTTTGCGATACTTTTTTCTTACAAGCCAAGGAAATCGCCGATGGTAATGACTATACAGGCTATAATGCAGCACTACTGGCACGAACAATAGGAACAAAATTTTCAGATAAAAGAGATAAAGAATGGGGAGGATTTGGATCCTTTCACGAAAAAGTACCATTGCCTTCAGGTTTAATTTCAGGTTCTGGTTCACAACTATGGACCTCGGCAGCATTTATAAATGTATGTTTGAGAGCCAAACTTGTTGATTTAAAAATAAAAAGTAGTAAAAGTAGTATTAAACCAAAAAGTATATATCATAAAAAAAACAAATAATATACAAATGAATAGATTAAAAATAGTTTTCAGTTTAGTTCTTGTTTTGGTATTACCAAAGCTCATGGCCCAACCCCTAATTAAATATTCCAATGGCAATCCAGAATACAATATTCAATGGAACAAACAATTTGCGCAAATTAATAAACTTACACCCGAAATTGAAATAAACGATATATGGGTTTCGGTTAAAGAATTTAAAAATATCCGTTGGGAGAAAAAAGAAGGAACTCGATTGAGTGAAATGAATAATTATAATGGCAAAGTTGACTATTTGTATCTTATTTGCGAGAATCATCCCAAGATTTCCAATTTTACAATTGTATTCGAATTAATGGAAGGACGCCCCTATTTGGTAATGAAATCTTCATTAAAAGCTGCCGAAAAATTCAAATTGGGCGGAATCAAATTGTTCAATTCTGCTCAAGAAAATATTGTTTTGCCCGGTGATAGCAAAGATTGGATGGTTTTTACTGAAAGTGCCTCTGCCCCGCATACAGGAGGATTGATGTACCCGTATCAATTGAATACTAAAAAGGCAAAAGAAGGAACGTACTCTAAAGCGCATACTGGAGTTTGGTTAAGTATGTTGGTAAACAACAAAAAAAATTGCGCATTTTCTTTTGCAAGCATAGCCAGTGAATTATGGCCCAACAATTTCAAATGGGAATTACCTGTTACAGATGATTTCAATAAACTAAAAGTTTCTGCTCGAAGTGGTGCTATTTTCGAAAAAGAAAAAATTTGGGTTCCAGCAGGAAATACAATTACTACCGATGCTTTTTTGGTTGGTTATTGGGAAAACCAACGCCCTACAAATGTATTATTAGAAACTGGAAAAATTATGGGCGAAAATGTACGAAAGGGAAAACCGATGCGCTTTCCAGAAGCAGGTTGGAGTTCTTGGCATTCCTATGATCGTAAGATTACTGAAAAATCATTTTTGACTTCCGCTGATTTTATAAATACTAATTTGAAAGATTACGGTTGGAAAACCATTCAAATTGATGGCGGCTGGTGGACAGAACCAGGTCTTTATAGTGTTAATGATGTCACTTTTCCACATGGAATTCGATATCTGTCAGATTATGTAAATAAGTTGGGGCTTGACTTTGGTCTTCATGTAAGTCCGTTACGAACCAATCCTAAAGATCCAATTAGTTCAAAACATCCTGATTGGATTTTGAAGCCAATAAACAATAAGAAAATTGCAAAAGGTGATGATGAAATGGCGACAACTGTTGGAACAGTTTATGTTGATGGAAGCCACCCTGAAGTACCTGCTTTTTCATCAGCAAGATACCAACAAATAGTTGAAGGATATAGACCTTCGTTTATGAAATGGGACCATACTTATGGAGGTTTAGAAGAAGGTGTACGATTTGATTCCACCATGACTTTTATGCAGGCTCACAATAAAACTATTCGTGCAATTAGAAATGCTTTACCTGATGATTTAATAGTTACACGTAGTATGGGTTATGTATTTGGTGCTTTAGAATGTTATGATGCCATACGAATAGGCAACGACATCAATCATCCTGGATATAAATCAGAAGCGGAACCCTTTACCAACATCACTTATGGCAAAACCTTAGGAACTATTGAAGAGGAAAGAGTGGAAAAAGGCTTAATTCGATTTGCTCGTGCCGTGTCACAAAACTATTATATTCATAAAAATATAGCTATTGTAGATCCAGATGCATTTTTTGTTTCTCCGCAGTATACCATTGATGAAGCAAAATGTCACATGACTTTGGAAGCAATAATGGGGGGACTTTTCTTTTTTGGGGATAAAGTCGAATCACTTCCTGCTGAACGATTGGAATTATTAAAAAATAGGGATATTATCGCAGTGAACAAACTTGGCGTTCATGCTGTTCCTCTCGATTTATTTTCAGGAGTAGACATTCCAACCATTTGGAAATTAGAAACTAAAGACCGTCTGATTATTACCATATTCAACTGGCTTGACAAGGATCTTAGTAAAACATACGATCTAAAAACGGATTTCGAGTTAAATAATTCAAAATACAAATTGACTGAATTATGGACCCAAAAGAATTTTAAAATTGAATCCAATAAGTTAACATTGGATCAACCTGCTCATACTGTTAAAATAATTGAGTTTGTGAAAAAATAATTTTTAATTATCAATAAAAATTCTAACCAAAGAAATACAAATTTTTTATAATTTAATAATACGTTTTGAATAAGGATCTAAGATCATACAATATATAGATATAGTGAAGAAAATGAAAGCACAATGGTTGGCACAAAATCAAAATGGACTGGAAAAGCCTTAAATGAATTCAAAGATGAGTAGTTAATAAAACTTAAACGATAATCAATTAAATATAAAATGATGTTTTATATTTTAAACCTTTATTTAATTAAAAAGTCTTAAATCTTAAATAATAAAAATTTTAATTATGAATAAATATATTTTAGAAAGCTTTGATAATATAAGAAAAATTATCCTTATTGCCCTCATTGCTTTCTCCAACATAGCTGTAGGTCAGGTTGGTCCTCAACCTAGCTCTTTTGGTGTTTGGGATCGTGGTGAAGCAATGAGTATAAAAGAATATCCATTTTTAAAAGGAACCTCCTGTGATTTTCCCTGGGATGAAGTGGAGAAAACACCAGGAATATTCGACTGGTCTTTATTAGACAATGCTGTTGAAAGAGCTTATAAAGAAAAAATATCTTTATATATTTCTTTTGCAGCTGGGCCAAAAACACCAGAATGGGTTTATGAAAAAGGGGTGCCAAAAGTAATTACAAACGCTACTAAAAAACCAGGAGCATTTAATCAATATCCTTATTATCTATCTCCAGAATATAAAAATTATTACCACCGGTTTCTAACAGAAGTGGCTAAACATATTAGTAGTTTTTCCAAAGAGAAAATTAAAGCTATTTCGTTTATTCAGGTTAAAACAGGTTGTACAGGAGATGAGTGCGCCTATAAAGGGGAGCCTGTAGATGAAAATTATTCTTTACCAGTGAAAAGTGCAAAATGGAGAGAATTCCGATTGGAAACATTTGCATTGCATGATAAATTATTTGGTAAACAATCAGGATTAAATATAAGTATGCTCCTAAATAATGTGGAACCCCAAAGTAATGAAGGTGGGAAAAATTTTGTTCAAGAATGGGATTGGGCCATTAAGAACCTCAAAGATGGTTTTGGTATCAAAAATGGAGCACTTTCAAGAGGCCACCATTTAAGTGGCGAAATTGATGCAGTAAATACATTTTTACCTTACCTAGTTGATCCAAAAGGGGTTGCATTGTTTCGGCGTTCCGAGATGGACCAAACCTGGACGCGTCCCTGGTATCAACTAAATGTTCAACTCAACTTTTATTGGGGAGCAATTAACGCTTTGAATGCAGGTCAAAGTGTTTGGGATGTTACAAGTGGCGCATTGAAGGCGAGCAAGGAACAAGGATTTGATTTTTCATTCTATTTTTTCAACAAGTATGCAGGGCAAATACACCCCGAGACAGCAACCGATGCTTTCTGTGCTTTACACAAAGGTTTGAATGCAGCCGATACAAATACTTATCCTGAAGACAAGTTTGGTAAAGCTTCGCATGGAAACATTGATCGTATGGAAAAAATAACTGCCGAATATGCGAAGTATGGTGCAGCAAATGACGATAAAAATGCCCTGAAAATGGGGCAAGTGAAGCAACGTGGAGACCAAAATGGATTTAATGATGCTGGTTGGGAAATTTGGCCCGATAATTACTCAAGATTACTCTATCAAATTGAACCAGATGCTACTTCAATTCCATTATGGCGAGTGGGCGGACCGATTACGGCTAACTCTTCTATTTATTCAAGGTTTGCAAGAGGATTCGAACACGCAACAGGAAAAAATGCAATGTACTTCAAACTTCATGAAGGTTTTTCTCAAGATAATAAACCTAAAACAATGTCGATAACTGTGGTTTGGTATGATGCCATTGAAGGTTCTAAATGGAAACTAGATTATGATGCAGGAAACAAAACTATGAAAACAGCAATGACAGTTACCGGAAAAGGAGACCAAAAATGGCATCATGAAGTGATAACTATTAAAGATGCCGTTTTCAAAAATGGAGGAACTAAAGGGGCTGACTTTGTACTATTGAATGCAGATGATAAAGATGATATATTTAGCCTTGTAGAAGTGCACCGCGGAGAACAAGAACTTCCTTTATTAAGACCTCAAGAAGAGAATCGTGCTTTCAAGGGTAGTGCTAAAGGAACCAAATATAGCAAAGGCGAAAACGCCGTTGAGGGTGATAAAGAGAAGAAAGGGAAAAGAGAGAATAAAGAGAATAAAGAGGATAAAAGGGAAAAAAGGGAAAAGAGAAAAAAAGATAAAAGTAATGATTAGTTCTATGAAACTTAAAAGAACTAAAAAAGGGGTTATTCTATTATTATTTTTATTAGGACTTTCTCAATTGACATTTTCACAAAAAAATGGAAATGAAAAAAAAGATTTCGAGCGCCCACAATGGTCGGGATTCTTTACCAATTGCAAGAATGAAAAAATTGATACAGAGCGGTTTCCTTTCATTAAAGGGGCTGCCGATAGAGTTAAGTGGGCTGATATAGAGACAAGTCCAGAGATGTATGACTGGTCGAAAATGGATTCTCAAATCCGAAATGCCGTAAAGGGAAAGTATTTTTACTATTTCGTATTATGGACTGGTCC
>CALPLL020000125.1 GCA_943324395.2 Rhizobium sp. Q54 | reverse complement strand
CAATTCGTAGCTCTCAAAAGGATTAACTAATGCAAATGCGGGATGGGCTCCTATTGAAAATGGCATTGAAAACTCATTGTTATTGATTACTATGAAATCAATTATTAATTGAGATTTGATTAAAGTGTAACTTATTTGTAATTCAAATTTAAATGGGTATTTTTCTAATGTAGCTGCGGTTTCTTTTAAAGAGAAAACTACTTTTTCATTAGATTGTTCTATAATATCAAAATCCATTTCTCTTGCAAATCCATGTCTCGGCAGATGAAAAATAGAATTATTGTAGTTGTAACTATTATTTTTTAAACTACCTACAATTGGAAATAATATAGGGGAGTGCTTTCCCCAATAATCTGGATTTCCTTCCCAAATATACTCTCGATTGGAATTGTTTTTCAATGAAATTAATTCTGCACCAAAGCAGTTTATTGAAGCAGTTAGTTCTGAATTGGATAAGTTGATTTTCAATTGTAATTATTTTTTACAAAAATAGCATTTCTAGTTTTTACAAAGGTGAAACTTTCATTAATTTATGTTAAATATATTTTTATTTGAAGAAAAAATAGCAACTTTGAAATTCGAATTATTAGAAATTGTTCAACTCATTTGTAACAATAAAATAAATAGTTCGTCTCCATCTAAAAACATAAAATAAATGAAAAACAAATTTACTAAAGCGTTATTACTTTCAGCTTTACTTTTCGGATCAGCGATTGCATTTGCTCAGCAAACACCTGCAACTGAAACCAAAAAAGTTTCAAATTATAGTTATACGGATGCTTTTGCTCCGAATTTCTATACTAAAAATGGTACTGCAACTCGTTCAGCAAGTGGACAACCCGGTGAAAAATATTGGCAAAACAGAGCCGATTACCAATTAACAGCAAATTTAAATGACAAAACAAGTGAAATTGTTGGTTCAGAAACGTTGACTTACACGAACAATAGTCCTGATAAATTGTCATTCCTTTGGATGAACGTAGATCAGAATTTATTTAAAAATGATTCTCGTGGAAATGCTGTAATCCCTGTAAATGGTAGCCGTAACGGTGCAAGAGGAGAAAAATTTGACGGAGGTCATAAAATTAAATCGGTTAAAGTGGTTACGAATGTTGGCGGAAAAGTAGTTGAAAAAGACGCTAAATTTGAAATTAACGATACCAGAATGAAAATTTCTCTGCCTCAAGATTTGAATGCAAACGGCGCATCTGTTAAAGTTAAAATTGAATTCTCTTACATTTCTCCAAAATACGGTTCAGATAGAACAGGAGTTTTAGATACTAAAAATGGTAAAGTTTTCACTATCGCTCAATGGTATCCTAGAATGTGTGTTTATGATGATGTAAAAGGTTGGAACACATTACCTTACCAAGGTGCTGGTGAATTTTATTTAGAATATGGTGATTTTGATGTAAATATCACTGCACCTTCAAATCATGTGGTAGTTTGTTCGGGTGAGTTGGTAAATGCTAAAGAGGTGTATTCTGACAAACAACAAAAATTGTGGGCTGCTGCTGCAAATAGTGAAAAAACTGTTGTGATTCGATCTGCGGATGATGTAGCAAATGCAGTTTCAAACCCATCAGCAAAACCAACATTAACATGGCATTTTAAAATTAAAAATTCTAGAGACGTTTCGTTTGCTTCTTCTGCTGCATTTATTATCGATGCTGCTAGAATTAACTTGCCAAGTGGAAAAAAATCACTTGCTATTTCTGCTTATCCTGTCGAATGTGAAGGTGATTCAGCTTGGGGGCGTTCAACAGAATATACTAAAACTTCAATCGAAAATTACTCAAAAAGATGGTTTGAATATCCTTATCCAGCAGCTACAAACGTAGCAGGAAATGAGGGTGGAATGGAATATCCAGGAATCGTTTTCTGTGGATGGGAATCCAAAGGGGAGGAATTATGGGGTGTTACTGATCACGAATTTGGACACATTTGGTTTCCAATGATTGTGGGTTCAAACGAAAGATTGTTCGCTTGGATGGACGAAGGTTTCAATACATTTATCAATTCGTTGAGCTCTGTAGATTTTAATAATGGGGAATACAAATCTCCAGTTACTGATATGCACCAAATGTCGGAAGCATTCACAAGACCTTCAATTGAGCCTGTATTTACTGCTCCAGATTGTTTTAAAGAAATGAATATGGGTATGTTAGCCTATTACAAACCTTCTGCAGGATTGATAATGTTGAGAGAACAAATTTTAGGTAAAGAACGTTTTGATAACGCTTTTAAAACCTATGTTGCAAGATGGGCTTTCAAACACCCAACTCCAGATGATTTCTTCAGAACTATTGAAAACGTTGCTGGGGAAGATTTAAATTGGTTTTGGAGAGGTTGGTTTATTAATAACTGGCGTTTTGACCAAGGAATTACCAAAGTTAAATATGTAAAAAACAATCCAAAATTAGGAGTGGTAATTTCATTAGAAAATCTAGAGAAAATGCCTCTTCCTGTTATTTTAGACATTAAGTTTAAAAGTGGAGATGTAAAAAGAGTTAATTTACCAGTTGAAATTTGGCAAAAAAATACAGAATGGTCATTTAAATATGATTCAAATGAGGAAATTGACACCATTACTTTAGATCCTGATCATGTTTTTCCAGATGTAAATAGTAAAAATAATACTTGGACTCCAGCTGCTGGTGAATTAGAAAAAGACGTTATTTTAGATCCTTATTTTGGAACTTATTCAAGTACTATGATTCCTATCAAAATAGCAATTTCTGAAGAAGATGGTTCGCTTGTGGCTAAAGCTACAGGTCAACCTAGTATTCCACTTGAAAATGCAGGAAAAGACAAATTTACTTTTGAACAAGCTGGTTTAACAGTTCAATTTAACGAAGCTAAAACAGAATTAAATTTAATGATTAACGGTCAAACGTTCTTATTTACAAAAGACAAATAATAGTTAATTATAATTCAAAAAAAACACCAACAGTAATGTTGGTGTTTTTTTTATATCTTAAGTTGGAATTTGCTGACTTAAACAATGTAGCGTTCCAAATCCCCAAATTAAATCAATGGCGCTAATTCCTATAATTTCTCGATCTGGGAAACAATCAGCTAGAATATTTAACGCCACTCTATCATTCGAATCATTGAAAGTTGGTACTAAAACACATTTATTTAATATTAAAAAATTAGCATAGCTTGCCGGTAATACAATTCCGTCAAAATAAATTCTTTTTGGCATAGGTAATTCCACTATGTTTAGTGGTTTTCCATTCTCTAATTTTGCGTTTTGCAGCCTTTTTAAGTTGTCTTGTAGCGATTTGTAATTATTGTCTTTTTTATCAGATTCTACTATAGTTACTACTGTATTTTCATTTACAAAACGACACAAATCATCAATATGACCGTGGGTATCATCGCCTTCAATTCCGTTTCCTAACCAAATAATATTGGTAATTCCAAGGTATTCTTTGAAAACAGCTTCGTAATCGGCTTTGGTAAAATTAGGATTTCTAACTTGAATAGCAGGATGCATCAAGCATTCTTCAGAAGTAATTAGAGTTCCTTTTCCGTTGGTTTCAATCGCGCCACCTTCTACAATAACGGGTTTTCCTTTGTAAGTAACTTGTTGGACCGGAATATCTAAAAATTTTGCCACCATTCTTGGAACCCATTTGTCCAATTGATAGTTTTTGTATTTTGCCCAACCATTGAAATTAAAGTCTAATGCTTCCCTTTTAGTTCCATTTTTCACTATAATTGGACCTGAATCGCGCATCCAACTTCTATTTGTTTTATGTATTATAAACGAAACTGATTTGCTATTTACTTCAGCAATTTCTAGCATTCCGATAACTTTGGTTTTCAATTTTTCATCGGCAACAACCAAAACAACCTCTTCAAATGTGCTCACTTTTTTAATGAACTCTATAAACGCCCATTGAATTGCTTCGTATTTTCCTGGCCAATCGTTACCGTTATGAGGGAAACAAAGTAAAACACCTTGTTGCTTTTCCCATTCTGCTGGAAATCGTCTTGAATTTGTCATTATTCTATGGCTCTTTTAGTAATGTCTTCAAAAGCATCTATCCTTCTATCTCGTAAAAATGGCCAATTTTGACGAACATTTTCTTGTAAGTCCAAATCTACTTCTGCAATCAAAATTTCCTCTTTATCGTGGGAGGCTTGTGCCAATATTTCTCCTTGTGGTCCAGCTATAAATGATGATCCCCAAAATTCAATCCCAGAGGTATTTGGTAAATATTGTTCCAAACCAATTCTGTTAGCAGCAGCAACATAAACTCCATTTGCAACAGCGTGACCTTTCATCACATTCATCCATGCACCGTGTTGGTTTTCACCATATTGTTCTTTTTCCAATGGATGCCAACCAATGGCCGTTGGATAAAATAACACTTCAGCACCTTGCAAAGTAGTTAAACGAGCCGCTTCAGGAAACCATTGGTCCCAACAAATTAGCGTTCCTATTTTTCCTTTATTGGTAGGAAAAGCTTTGAAACCTAAATCGCCAGGGGTAAAGTAGAATTTTTCATAAAAATGAGGATCGTCTGGGATGTGCATTTTACGATACAATCCAGCTTCAGATCCATCGGCATCAATAATATAGGCGCTGTTATGGTAAATTCCAGCCATTCTTTTCTCAAAAAACGGAACAATAATTACTACTCCCAATTCTTCGGCTAATTCACTAAAAGCGATAAATGAGGTACTGTAAAGTGGTTCTGCTAAAGCAAAATTATCGACATCTTCACTTTGACAAAAGTAATGACTGCTATACAATTCAGGTAACGAAATCACTTCGGCACCCATTTTTGCCGCCTCACGAACCCAAGACAAACATTTTTTCAGGTTGTTCTCGGCAACATCATTCAAATTTAATTGTACAACCGCTATTTTGTATTTATTATTTGCCATAGCTAAAATTTTAGACTGCAAAAATAGTTATTTTTATAAATAGTACTTAAAAAAATGTGTCGAAAGTCAAAAGTCTTAAAGTTGAGAGAAGCAACATATTTAATAGTCTTCATACAGATTCACAGATTTTCTTAGTGTTCTTTGCAGAATCCCTTAACTCTTTGAGTTTAAATATTAGAATCTAAACATCTTTTAGCATCTTTATTGCCATAAACTACGCCCTAATCAAACTAATTTAGATAAATTTGTAAAGTCACAATTCATCTAAATTGCTATGAGTATTTTTAATTCTATTTTCGGGGAGCCAAAACCCAATTCTAATTCTTCTAATATCAACTGGACCCAATTGGAGGATTTAGGACAACTTAATGAAATTATTACGCTTTCTGAAGAAATGCCTGTAATTATTTTTAAACATAGCACGCGTTGTAGCATTAGCAGAATGGCTTTGAAGAATTTTGAAAATGAATACGATTTAGGTGAAAATGTTGCGGCTTATTTTCTTGATTTAATTTCTTTTAGGGATATATCCAATGAAATTGCCTCTCGATTTAATGTGGTGCACCAATCGCCTCAATTATTGTTAATAGTAGGAGGGAAGTCGGTTTATGATGTTTCCCACAGTTCCATCGACGCCCAGCCCTTTTATTATGTCTCAATTGGTTGCAAAACAAATGATTGAAAGACAAGAAGGTAAAATAATAAACATTTGTTCCATGATGAGCGAATTAGGGCGAAATAGCGTTTCTGCTT
>CALPLL020000124.1 GCA_943324395.2 Rhizobium sp. Q54 | reverse complement strand
TTCGGGGTGCAAAGATATAAAATAATACTAATATCAAAAGCGTTATCAACATTTTTTTGTTTACAACTGCTTTTCTTTGATTTTTAGTGGATTATTGCTGATTTCTAAATACTCATTTCTTGAGTTATAGATGTCAATTGCTAAAAAAACAGCTTCCTTAAATGAATTGTGATTGGCTATTCCTTTTCCTGCAATATCATAGGCAGTTCCATGATCTGGTGAAGTTCGAATTTTATCTAATCCCGCAGTATAATTTACCCCATTCCCAAACGACAATGTTTTAAACGGAATCAAACCTTGGTCGTGATAAGCCGCAATTACCGCATCGAATTTCTCATATTGGCTATTGCCAAAAAAACCATCGGCAGGATAGGGACCAAAAACCAAAGTTCCTTTTTCAAATAATTTTTTAATTACTGGTTTCAATAAAGTATCGTCTTCTTTTCCAATTACACCACCATCACCAGCATGAGGATTCAATCCTAAAACAGCAATTTTTGGTTTATTAATACTAAAATCTTGGGTTAAAGACTTATTAATAGTCTCAATTTTTTGAGTAATTAATTGTTCTGTAAGATGAGAAGCAACATCATTTACCGGAATATGATCGGTTAAAAGCCCCACTCTAAGATTGTCTTGAACCATAAACATTAAAGCATCGCCAGCTAATTCTTGGTTCAAATAATCAGTATGCCCAGGGAATTTAAAATCGTCAGATTGGATATTGTATTTATTTATTGGGGCAGTTACTAAAACGTCAACTTTTCCTTCTTTTAAAGCTTTTGTAGCAGCTACAAACGATTTAATAGCATATTTTCCTAACGCATCATCATTAGTTCCGTAATTCAATTCTAAATGGTCTTTCCAAACATTTAAAACGTTAATTTTACCAATTACTATTTGTTCTAAAGTGTCTATTCCATGAATTGCGGCTGAAGATTCAAAGGTTTTTTTTATAGCAGATATAATTTTTACATTAGCAAAAATAACAGGCGTACAAAACTCCAACATCCGAGAATCTTCAAAGGTTTTTAGCACCACTTCGCTTCCAATACCGTTTAAATCTCCTATCGAAATTCCAACGATTATATTTTCTGCTTTTTTTATCATGACTACACGTTATTTATTGCTAATTTTGAAATGCAAATTTAGTAAAATAAAATCACAAATGTTTACAGGAATCATAGAAACCCTTGGAGAAGTCAAAGCAATTGAAAAAGAAGGCGGAAACGTTCATCTTACTGTTACCTCAGCGTTTACCCATGAGTTAAAAATTGATCAAAGCGTAGCCCATAATGGGGTGTGTTTAACCGTTACATCAATTGAAAATAACGATTACAAAGTGACTGCAATTCAAGAAACTATCGATAAAACGAATTTGTCGGATTGGAAAATTGGCACTGCTGTAAACTTAGAACGCGCCATGAAATTGGGCGACCGCTTGGACGGTCATATTGTTCAAGGGCATGTAGATCAAACCGGGATTTGCAAAGCGATTAAAGAAGCTAATGGGAGTTGGTATTATACTTTTGAATACGATCCGATTTTAAATAACCTTACCATTGAAAAAGGCTCAATTACTGTTAATGGCGTGAGTTTAACAGTGGTGAATTCTATGAAAAACGAATTTAGCGTTGCTATAATTCCATACACTTATGAGCACACTAATTTTCATGATTTTGTAGTTGGAACAAAGGTAAATTTAGAATTTGATGTAATTGGGAAGTACGTTTCGAGACTTTATTCAATTAAATAATAGTCATTTATTTTTTCCATTTTAGACTTTCCATTAAATTCTGCACATCGTTTTTGATGTAACTTGCTGCAGGCATAATTGAATCAAAATTGGGTTTGGCATAAAAATAAACAGAACCCGTAACAAAATTTTTGGTGCTATCAGTAACGTAAAATTGATTATTAGTAGCGGCATTTCCATCTACTTGATAGAACATTCCAAAAACTCTTTTTTCTAAATTAATATAAGGTTGTTCTAGAATATCGTCGGCTTTTATTACGTGTTCATAGGTCAATTTTTGGGCGTCCTGAAGTAATAATTTAATATTATTATTCACTGGTTTATAACTCAAATAAATGGTTGCTTTCATTTTTGGGTACGTAATTTCAAAATTACAATCTCCTTTTTCGGTAACAATAGCATTGGAATTGATATCAAAAGTATAATGACAATCATTTTCATAATGGGTATATTCTGCAATTGGATAATCCAATCTCAAATAACTTGAAGGTTTTGGAATAGTGTCATTTTTGCAGCTAACAAAAGTAATTGCAACGGTGAGAAGTAAAATTAAGGTGCTATTTTTTTTTAACATTATTATTCTATTGTTACTTTTATCTGTTTGATTCTTTTTCTATCGATAGAAACAATTTCAAACAAACAGTTTTCAAATAGTATTTTGTCTCCTTTTTTAGGGAAATTACCTTTAATTTCTAATAAAAACCCTGCCAATGTTTCTGCTTCGCCTTTTCTCTCTTCAAATAGGGTTTCGTCAACATCGATAATTCTATAGAAATCTTTAAGGTTTATTTTGCCTTCAAAAAGATAATTTTTATCATCAATTTGAGAAAACGGAATGTCGTCGTCATCAAATTCATCGCTAATGTCTCCCACTATTTCCTCGATAACGTCTTCAAGAGAGACCAATCCTGAGGTTCCGCCGTATTCATCAACCACAATTGCAAGATGACTTTTCATGCTTTGAAAGTCCTTCAATAAATCATCTAATTTTTTATTTTCAGGTACAAAAAATGGTTTTCTCAAAAGCGTTTTCCAATCAAAATCGACTTTATCAATATGTGGAATTAAATCTTTAACGAATAGAACGCCTTCTATACGATCAATATTGTCATTGTAAACAGGGATTCTAGAATATCCTTTTTCGATTATTTTAGGAAGAATTTTATCAAACGTTTCGTTTATTTCAATTGCAAAAACATCAATTCTCGGGCTCATGACTTGTTTGGTATCAGTATTTCCAAAGGTTACAATTCCTTCTAATATTTTTTGTTCTCCATGCGAAGATCCTTCTGAAGAGGTTAGTTCTAGTGCTTGAGACAATTGATCCACGGTAAAATAAGCTTTTTGTTTGCCTAATTTTTCATGCAAATAAATAGTCAAAGCCCTCATAGGAGAACTAATTGGCGTAAGCAATTTATCCAATATAAATAATGGGCGAACTACAAATTCAGCAAATTTCAAATTGTTTCTATTGGCATACACTTTTGGGATCACCTCGCCAAATAATAAAATTAGAAAGGTAACCACAATTACTTCTAAAATAAATCGGATTAATTCAGATTCAATGGCCGAGAACAAACTGCTACTAATAAAGGAGAATAAAATTACTACTCCAATATTGATAAAATTGTTGGCCACAAGAAGTGTTGCTAATAATTTTTTAGGTTTATCAACCAATAAAAGAATGAGTTTCCCCTTTGAAGAGTCTGCTTTTGAAAGATCATCAAGCGTTTTTGGGGACAAAGAAAAAAAGGCAACTTCAGCACCGGAAAGCAATGCCGATATAAAAAGCAAAACAAAAATTCCAATTGTGCCAAAAAGCAAATTAGAATCTATGTTTTGAAAAAAGTCAGTGAAACTGGGAGGTTCCGGATCCAAATTTAATGGGATTAGTTAAACAATTAGTATGGCGAATCATCTATTAAGCCGGCTGGCGAATCAGAATTAGTTGGTTTAAATGGTTCAGATTCTTTTTTTGTTGTTAAAAAAGTAAATTCTGTAACTTGAATTTCAGTTGTAAACTTGGTTGATCCCTCTTCTGTTTGCCATTGGCGAGATTTAATTCTTCCTTCAACATAGATTTTATCCCCTTTAGATAAATACTTTTCACAAATTTCAGCGGCTTTATTTCGAACCACTAAATTGTGCCATTCTGTAGTATTTATTTTCTCATTTGTTGTTTTATTGATATACGTTTCATTTGTTGCCAAAGGAAATCTACCAATACAATTACCTCCATCGAAGTAGTGCATTTTAACATCATCGCCTAGGTAGCCAATTAGCACTACCTTGTTTATTGTTCCGTTCATCTTATTTTGAAAATTTTAGTAATTCCAAATGTACGCTTTTTTAACTTAATTCAGTATACTCCTCTGCTATAAAATTAAAAATAACTTTTGGAAAAGGAAAGTTTTTTATGTCATTGCCATTTATAGCCCCTGAAATTTCTCCATTTACTTTTACCTTCCAAAAATTAATATTCAAATGTTGGTGTGATAGTTTATGTATTTTACCCTTTGAATTTAAATTTGAAATTCTAGCAATTTTGTATACCGATTTGTATTTGTTGGATATTAATTCGGAAACGGCATCTAAATCCAACTCGTTTTCCGTTTCAATAAGTGGAAATTCATATAAATTCTGCCAAATTCCCTTTTGATCTCTTTTCTGAATAAGCGTGTTCAAATTATCGTCTTCAAAAACTAGGTAATTAAAAAAGCGAAAACTAATTTTTATTTTCTTCAATTTCACGGGAAGAACTTGCACTTTTTTCTTTTGCAAAGCAGCGCAACTACTATTAAAAATACAATTTTGGCAATCAGGGTTTTTAGGCACACATTGCAAAGCGCCAAATTCCATAATGGCCTGGTTAAAAGTAGCGGGGTCGTTTTTTGACATCAGCTCCATAGCTAAGTCGGAAAACTCTTTTTTGGCTGTTGCCAATGAAATATCGGTTTGAATATCGAAATATCTGGAAAGCACTCTAAACACATTTCCATCTACCACGGGAACCACTTCATTAAATGAAAAAGAGGCAATTGCAGCAGCGGTGTATTCACCAATGCCTTTGAGTTTTAATAAATCCTTGTAGTTATCCGGAAATTCCCCTTTTAATTCGTTGGCAACAAATTGAGCTGTAAAATGTAGATTTCTTGCTCGTGAATAATATCCTAAACCCTGCCAATGCTTTAAAACTTTTTCCTCAGAAGCATTTGCTAAGTCAAAAACAGTGGGAAATGTAGTAATGAAATCTAAATAATAAGGCAACCCTTGGGCTACTCTTGTTTGCTGAAGCATGATTTCCGACAACCATATATTGTATGGGTTGTGTGTATTTCGCCAAGGCAAATCACGTTTGTTATTTAAATACCAATGAATTAAAGAGTTAGAAAAAAGCACGTTAAAATATTTAGATTACAAAAGTAATTTTTTATGTGGTTAAATTTTAATGGTTTATGCTTGAATATTTGTTTTTTTAATTCATATATTTGCAACCTCAAAAAAAAGTAGAACTTTATTAATTAGAAAGAAAATGACGAAAGCAGATATCGTAGCAAAGATTTCGGAAAAACTAGGTCTTGAAAAAGGAGACGTTCAAGCAACAGTTGAAACATTAATGGAAGAGGTAAAAAACTCTTTAGAAAGTGGAGATAATGTATATTTAAGAGGTTTTGGTAGCTTTATTATCAAAACTAGAGCAGAAAAAACAGGGCGTAACATCTCTAAAAACACTACAATCAAAATTCCAGCTCACAACATTCCAGCTTTTAAACCAGCTAAAGTATTTGTTGAAGGAGTAAAAGCAAATAACAAAACAAAATAATTATTTATTAATCAATAAAAAGAAAAGATATGCCAAGCGGTAAAAAAAGAAAAAGACATAAGGTAGCGACGCACAAACGTAAAAAAAGAGCGAGAGCTAACCGTCACAAGAAGAAAAAGTAGTATAACACTACTTTTTCTATTTTAGAATA
>CALPLL020000123.1 GCA_943324395.2 Rhizobium sp. Q54 | reverse complement strand
TAATATTCTTCTGTTTGTGGATGTATTAATGGGTCTCCATAAACTTCTGAAGTTGAAGCGATAAGAATTCTGGCATTTTTAACGCGAGCTAAACCTAAAAGATTGTGTGTTCCTAGGGAGCCCACTTTTAAGGTTTGAATTGGAATTTTTAAATAATCTATGGGGCTTGCTGGTGATGCAAAGTGTAAAATATAATCTAATTGTCCGGGAATATGAACAAACTTTGTAATGTCGTGATGGTAAAATTCGAAATGTTCGAGTTTAAAAAGGTGCTCAATGTTTCTTAAATCTCCCGTTATTAGGTTATCCATTCCTATAACGTGATATCCTTCTTTAATAAAACGATCGCATAGATGAGAGCCCAAAAAGCCTGCGGCTCCAGTAATTAAAATTCTTTTCATATTTGGATGCGATTTCGTTTTGCTTAATATTGTATTTTAAACGTTAAAATTATTATAATATTATATTAAACAGCAATTGTTTTTTCAGATTTTATTTTAGCATTTAAAACACAGTACATTACGATGAAAAAAGTAACGCCTCTTTGCCTCCAAAGGAATGATTCTGTTAAAAATAGAGAGATCATTAAAACTGAAAAAGCAATGTGAAAGTAGTTTTTGGAAATGACTGAATTTCTAATTGACAAAGCGAGCATAATTAATAATAATAGGATTCCAAAAACCCCTAATTCTGCAAATATTTGTATGTACTGATTGTGAAAATTCATCTTTTGGTAGCCATCATTATTTTCGTCCCCTAAATATAGATTGTACTTAACTCCTTTTTCTTCAATCTTAGAATAGGATGCGTCCAATCCAAATCCTTTCCAAAAAATGGCTTCATCATGAAGAAATTCGGTGAAAATTCTGAATTGAAAAACTCTAAAAGCAGTCCCTGGGAAAAAATCATTGGGTTTAAAAGTTTCGCTTGTCCATGCTTGTTTAATGCTTACGTTGTACACCTTGTCTGGTCCTTTGCTAATTACGTCGTTAACGCTACTATCGGTCATTATGGTTTCGTATTCTTGCTTAAATCGTTCTTTTACTTTGCCAATGAAAGGAAGGGAAAAAAGAATAACAAGTATTAAAATCAAATTTCTAAGACGTAATTTTTTAGCTGTTTTAGAAAAAAACAAATAGTAGAATCCTAATAATCCGACGAAAACAACAACAATATTTTTAGATGATAATAAGAAAACCATTAAAAACAATACGGCTAAAGCCAGTTTATCCAAATTAGTTTTTATTGGTTTAACCAAAAAATAAAAAAAGGAAACTGCCATATAAACCGATACGTGAATCGCGTTTACATCTTTTGTAACTAATTCATGGTAAAAGAAAACCGAAATATCTTTGGAAATAAAAAATCGGATTATAGCTTTTATTAGATAGAAAAAGGAAAATGCAACCATTCCGTAACTGAATCCTTTTATAATTTTCTGTTTTTCAAATTCCGAAAAAGAGCGAAATAGTAGAAAACAGATCGGGAATAATACAAGTGGTAATTCTTTAGAAATTGCACTTATTGTCCTTTCTTTATCTATTGACCAAGTAAAAGAAAAGAGCATTAAAAAATATAACCCGATTGGAAAAATTAAATAATTTTCGAAGCTGAAGTTTACTTTTTTAAAGTTTATAAGGGTAATAATTATGAGTAATGCCAACGAAATACTATTAAAAGCATACCCTAAAGGAATGCACAATAGTGAAAGTAAAACAAACAATAACGAAGGGTGGTTGTTATATTCCTGCTTTAGGTTTTGAATTGCATTCTTCGAAAAGTTGAAGATATTCTCCATTTATTTTATCCCAATTAAATTCGTTTTCAATAGCGTCAAAGTTGTTTTGAACTAATTGCAAGTTATCATTTTTTTTGATTGTATCTAAAATATTTTTTACATCTGAGGGATTTGAAAAATAATACCCGTTTTCTTTTAGAATTGCTTTGTTAAAATGATTGTCATGAGCAATTATAAATGCATTGGACGCCATGGCCTCAAGCAAGGAAGGGTTGGTTCCTCCAACAGAGTGTCCGTGGAAGTAAAAATTAGAGAAATATCTTAAATTATTTAGTTTGTTAATATCAAATTCCGCGCCTATAAATCGTATTGAATTAAAGGATTTAAATTTGTTTTTTAGATAATCTCCGTATTTTGTTTTATGATTTCCGAGAACCAAAGTGGTCGTTTCATTGCCTGCCAACACAATTCCGTCAAGAATGGTTTCAATATTATTTTCTGGTTCAAAACGAGCCATGATCATATTGTAATTGTGTTTTTGGACATTATATTCTTTCAATATTTCTTCATTTGGGGTTTTAAAAATTTTGGCTCCGTAGGCAATATAAGTTGAAGAAACGTTGTATTTGCTATTAATGTAGGTCTGAATTCCCAAGGAATCGGAGATTAAAAAATCACTACTTTTTACGGCTAATTTTTCAGCAAATTTTAAAAATTGTTGAACTGGTTTTGAATATTTAGTACGTTTCCATTCTAGACCGTCCATATTGGTAATAATAATTGCGTTTTTTGGGAGTAAAAAGTGCCAAATTGAATTGCTGGTATAGCCTAATTGCAAAATAATGTCAAAATCTCGTTTACGAGAATCTATTATACAATTAAAATCATAAATAAATTGCCCAAAGGTTCCTAATTTATATTCAGGATCGTATTGATGGATAATGTTAACGCCGTTAAATGTTTTTTCCTGATAAAGATGGTTGTGAGAGTTATAAACGTAAACATCGTGACCTTTCTCCACTAGAAATACGGAGAAAAATTCAGCAAATTGCTCAAATCCCGAATAATGGTTTGGAATTCCGCGAGTTCCTAAAATGGCTATTTTCATGAAATTTTATTTTTCAAATGGCTAAAATAGTCTTTTTATGAAAATATTAGTCGCTTCAAAATTAAATTTATGTTATCTCTTTAAAAGATTTGGCAGACAAATCCCATTTGTATTTGGAATGGACTTGACTTCGTTTTTCTTCAATTAAATTATCTTGTAAGGCTATTTTAATTTTCAAGTTCAAATCGTCTGAACTAGATGGGTCAAAAAGGCATTTGCCGATAAATTTAAAATCTGACATTGCGGTTGTATTAGAACAAACTGTTGGAATACTTGAAGCTGAAGACTCTAATGGAGGAATTCCAAATCCTTCAGCAAAAGAGGGATAAACTGATAATGTTGATGCTCTAACGAGGTGCACTAAATCATGAAATCCTATTTTCTTTAAACTAACTATTTGTTCTTTTACTTCGTTTTCTAGTACATTATAATAGTTATTGTACCTTTTATATTCGATTGCATCATCGCCAACAAAAACTAATTTGTACTTTTTATAATATCCGTTTTCTACAAATGTTTTAAGTAAAGTAAGATGGTTTTTTCTTGGTTCCCAACGGCTAACTAATAAAAAATAATTTTCAAGATTGAATTTCTCTTTTACTATTTGAACTTCATTTTCTTTATTGTATTTTTCAAAATATTTTAAATCAACGGCGTTAGGAATTATTTTCACATCATTGATATTAAAATGCATTTCTATTCTTTCTTTAGAATATTGAGAAACAGTGAGAACTATATCTGATTTTTTGGCGCTATATTTAAATAATAAATTATTTTTTAAACGATATAAAAAAGGAAAGTATTGAGGAAAATCTAAAAACAATACATCGTGAATAGTAACAATGTATTTACATTTTTTTATTGGAGGAATAACATATTGAAAATGTGCATAATCAATATTATTTTGAGTAATTAGCTTTGGAATGTTAAACAACAATCTGATAAACTTATTTTTAGAAGAATATTTTAAGTAATAAACGTTATCGTGGGTCCCAAATACCTCTTTTAAATTTTCAATATCGTAAGCCGCCAAGAAATAATTGATGTTTCTGTCTTTAATTAATTCTTGATAAAGTCCTTTTAAATAGGTTGTTGTGCCTTGTGAATTACCGTCAAAAACATGACAATCAACAAAAAATTGTTTTTTTTTCATTCTGAAAGAACTTGTTGATTATTTTTTATTAGAAATTCCCTGTAACAAATTATAAACCCTATCAATATGGATTTGTTATCATATTTAAAATAAAATCCTAAAAACACCCAATATGAAACAAATAAAAATACTCCGGTTCCAACTAACAGGTAATTTAAATTCCTAACGATTGGTAGGTCTGATTTATTTTGTTTTAATAAATAAACTATCGAAAACAAACAAATTAAAACACCAAATATTCCTGATTTTAAAAAGATGGTCATAAAACCATTGTGAACAACAGCAATATATCTCACATAGCTGCCATCGTTCGACATTACATCCCTTCCTAAATCTATTGTTGCGCCAAGCCCTTTTCCGAAAAATATTGCTGAAAATCCTGCGTTTTTAATTGTTTTTACTGTAGTAATACTTTCAAAAGATCTGTAATTATCATTAAAATCTTTCCAGTCATCAGTATTGATTTTTGTTTTAAAAGGTTCTATTGGTGCAATTTTTATTTTGTACAAAAACGCTTCAATCCCTTTTCCGTTTCTTTTAGGATTTGAAACATAAATTGCAGAATAGGATGTAACTGTTGTTAATAAAACAATCCCAACAATTCTTAGAGATTTTTTAGTTATTGTAAAATACCCTTTAATTGCAATAAATAGAATTACAAACTGAATAAAATTTGTTCTGGCTAAATATAAAAAACTGGAAAGTCCAACTAAAATAATAAATGTTCTGATTTTTTGTTTACTAAATTGAAGTTCAAACTGTTTGTAAAAGACTAAAATTATCAGCACATATATTTCATAGTCACTAAAATAACCACAAAATTCCCTTAATAAGTTAACTGATATAGTTCTAAACCTCAGAAACGTGATGAATACGATGAATAAATGGATAATTGCTAAAATAACCCCGGTATAGATTATTGTATTAAGAGCTTTGTTTTTATCTGCTTTAAATAATTGATAGCCCACAAGTAGTCCCATTATAGGTTTAAACAAATAGGTTATGTCTCTGAATAAATCATAATTTTTATGTCCCCAAAAAAAAGAAGAACCTAGCGCTATTAAAAAAATTAATAAGAATAGAGAGCAGTAAGTAATAATAGCAACAGAATACGTTTTTCTGATAGTTAAAATAATAGTAAATGCCCAAACAGCGAATGTTAATTCATAGATATTGAGGTAAGGTACTGCTATACAAAGACAAAACAGAAACTGATAGATATAATATTTTTTAAAGACCAATGACATTATATTTCTTTGATTTTGATATTTTGTTCTTTTTCAATATCATAAACCAATAACTCTTTTATTAAATTTAGTCTTTCATGGTGTCTTAAAAAAAGAAGTTCTCCCTTTTCGTTTCTTGAATCTCTATTGGCAGATTCATTAAATCCATTTTCGGAATTGTATTTAATAAACGGCCCTGATAAATCTTTTCTAACAAAATAAGCATTTACTCCGGCACTACTTGTTCCTATGAAATCATATCCTTTTTTTTCTGCCAAGTCACAAAAAGCACCAAGTGATGCGCCAAAATAGAGGTCTGAATAATGCTCTTTACTTCTAACAAAGTCCGATTTATATGGAACCGAAACCTTTCTTGAGCTTCCAAAAGCAGAATTATATTCACAAACTACGATTCTAGGATTGATGCAATTAATACTGTCCCATATCCAATAATCGTTTCCGTCAATATCTAAACTCAATAATCCAATGTCTTGATTTTTAGTATAATCACTG
>CALPLL020000122.1 GCA_943324395.2 Rhizobium sp. Q54 | reverse complement strand
TTCCGAATTCGTCTTTAACGAATTTCAATAAATCTGCCATGATAATTTTTTTAATTATGGTTTTAAATCTGAGCAACATTCACGGATTTCGCCAGAGGTTGGTCAAATGTGGGTGCAAAAGTAAAAAATAATTATTAATTATGAATTATAAATTATGAATTATTTTCCTCTAGCAAATCAGGTCTTCTATTTTTGGTGTGTTCGAAGGCTTTTTCTTCTTGCCATTTTTCAATTTTAGCAAAATTACCACTTGTTAAAACATCAGGGACTTTCCAACCTTTGTAATCGGCGGGACGAGTGTAGATTGGACCAGATAGTAATCCGTCTTGAAAACTATCTGTTAATGCAGATGTTTCATCGCTCAAAACCCCAGGAATCAAGCGTATCAATGCATCTGATAAAACTAAAGCTCCTAATTCTCCCCCTGAAAGTACATAATCACCAATTGAAATTTCTTTGGTAATAAAATGATCACGAACGCGCTGGTCAACACCTTTATAATGTCCACAAAGGATAATTATATTTTCATACATCGACATGGTATTGGCCATTTTTTGGTTTAAAGTTTCTCCGTCAGGCGACATATATATTATCTCATCATAATTTCTTTGACTTTTCAAATGAGAAATACAGTCGTCAATTGGCTGCACTGTCATTACCATTCCTGCGCCACCACCAAAGGGATAGTCGTCAACAGATTTTTGTTTATTGGTAGTAAAATCACGCAAATTATGGAAGTGTACTTCAACAAGACCTTTGTCAATAGCGCGTTTCATTATTGATGCCTCAAATGGGCTTCTTAATAATTCGGGTAATATGGTTATAATGTCTATTCGCATGAGTTGGCAAAGGTTTAAAGTAACAAAGGTACAATGTTTTTGTAGGATATATATTCGTCGATTATTTATTTGAACAAAATTATACATTTCCATTTCATAGTCAATATTTTTCTAGTACTTTTATGCTCTTAAATTAAATCATTAAATATGAAAATAGGGTATAAAATTATTGCGACTGGTGCATTGTTGTTATTGGCATTAACTGCACAATCACAATCTGTAGTCGATCAGAAAACAAAAAGTATTATGAAAAATCCGTTACTTCAAAAAAGTATTTTGCAATATCAAGCACCACAATTTGATTTGATAAAAGACGAGCATTTCAAACCTGCATTTGAATACGGTTTAAAAGTTCATGATAAAGAAATTGAAGCTATTGCAAATAATAATTTGAAACCAACATTTGAAAATACTGTTTTGGCATTGGAAATAAGTGGTGTTGATTTATATAGAGCAGTTGGGATTTTCTCTAATTTAACAGGATCTAATACAAATCCTACTTTACAAGCAATTGATGAGGAATATGCATCAATTTTTTCTGCTCATAATGATAAAATCTATTTGAACAGTAAGTTGTACCAAAGAATAAAAGCCATTGATTTAAATTCTTTGAAAGGGGAAGATAAAAAACTGACGGAATATTATTTGCAGCAATTTGAATTAGCTGGAGCTAATTTGTCAGCATCTAATAAAGAGAAGATGAAAAAAATCAATAGTGAATTAGCTACATTAGGAACGTCATTTGGAAACAAATTATTAATTGCAAGAAAAAACGGTGCTGTTCTTTTTGATAATGAATCCGATTTAGATGGTTTAAGCGCTGACGAACTTGCTGCCTCAAAAGTAAGAGCAAAAGAAGCAGGTCATGAGGGAAAATACTTAATTGGTTTATTAAATACAACCCAACAACCGTTATTGCCAAGTCTTAAAAACAGAGCAACTAGAGAAAAAATCTACAAATCTTCATGGACAAGAGCTGAGAAAAATGACGATGGTGATACGAGAGAAATTTTATTAAAAATGGCTAAATTGCGTTTGCAAAAAGCAAAATTAATGGGAAAGAAAAGCTATGCAGAATGGCGTTTGCAAGACCAAATGGCAAAAACTCCTGCTAATGCTATGAATTTATTAGCGCAAATAGCAAAACCTGCTGTTGCTAAAGCAAAAGTAGAAGCCAAAGAAATCCAGGATTTAATTGATTCTCAAAATGGAGGTTTCAAATTACAGCCATGGGATTGGAATTTTTATTCAGAGCAAGTTCGTAAAGCAAAATACGATTTGGATGAAAGTCAAATCAAACCTTACTTTGAGTTAACAACCGTACTTGAAAAAGGAGTGTTTTTTGCTGCAAAGCAAATGTTTGGAATCACTTTCAAGGAGCGTAAAGATTTGCCTGTTTACAATCCTGATGTAGTAGCTTATGAAGTTTTTGATAATGATGGAAATTCAATGGCAATTTATTATTTAGATTTCTATACTAGAGATAATAAAAATGGGGGAGCGTGGATGAATAATTTTGTAAATCAATCGCATTATTTAGGTCAAAAGCCCGTAATTGTTAATGTTTATAATTTTACAAAACCAGCAGATGGAAAACCTTCATTAATTAGTTTTGATGATGTTACCACGATGTTTCATGAATTTGGACACACGCTACACGGATTGTTTGCCAACCAACAATATGTTACACTTTCAGGAACTTCAGTACCACGTGATTATGTAGAATTTCCTTCTCAAATCAATGAACATGCAGCTTTAGACCCGACAGTTTTACAAAATTATGCAATTCACTATCAAACTAAAGAACCTATACCTCAAGAATTAATTGCAAAAATTAAAAAAGCGGATACTTTTAATAAAGGGTATGATGTAACCGAATTATTGGCTGCAGCAACTTTAGATATGGCTTGGCATAGTGTGGAAAAAGAATCGGATTTTAAACCTGCATTAGAATTTGAAAAAGAAGCTTTAGCTAAATATGGTTTATTAGTTAATGAAGTTCCTACAAGATATCATTCTCCCTATTTTGCCCATATTTTCAGTGGTGGATATTCTTCAGGATATTACGCTTATACTTGGTCGAAAACCCTTGATTATAATGCTTACGATTGGATGCAAGCCAATGGAGGTATGACTAGAGAAAATGGTGAACGTTTTAGAAAATTCATTTTATCAGTGGGGAATAGCGTTGATTTAAATCAAGCTTTCAAAGATTTTATCGGTCACGAAATGAAAGTAGAGCCGTACATAAAAAATGCGGGTTTCTAATAGTATTTCACTTCAAAAAAAAGACTGCAATATTTGCAGTCTTTTTTTTATAATAAACTTACTTGAACATATCCTCCATGCCTGGAATCATTGGCATATCTACTTTTGCAACAGCGTCTAATTCTGTTTGATTGACTTTAGCCGCTTTTTCAAGCGCTTTGTTCATAACAACAATAAAATAGTCTTCTAGTTGGTCTTTATCTTCCAATAAACTGTCGGAAATTTCAACAGATTTCACTTTGCTATTGGCAGTCAAAGTAACTTTTAATTGCCCGTCAGCGATTTGTTCGTCAATTAAAATAGTGTCCATTCTTTTTTTAGTTTCTTCAATTCTTTGTTGGGTAGCTTTTAATTTACCCATCATTCCCATTAAATCCATGTTTTTTTATTTTTATTTCTGTGACAAATTTACTGAAAAATAAGCTAAGAATTAATAATAAGAAATTTCTTCTTTACGCGACTTTCTTAAATAGCTTTGTCTTATTTTTGCACGAATAAAACTAGATAAAAACAAATCAATGTCTGTAATAAAACCGCCTCAAGCAAAGATAATACCTACCAAACTAGAGAAATTCGATGATATAAGAATCGATAATTATTTTTGGCTAAACGATAGAGAAAATCCTGAAGTTATTGATTATCTGAATAAAGAAAATCAGTATTATCAAGAGATGACGGCTCACACTAACAATTTCCAAAAAGAATTATTTGAAGAAATGAAATCCAGAATTAAGGAAGATGATCAATCGGTTCCTTATTTATACAATGGTTATTATTACATCACTCGATTCGAAACTGGAAGTGATTATCCTATTTATTCAAGAAAAAAGGGAAGCCTTACGGCAAAAGAGGAAATTTTATTCAATTGTAATGAATTGGCAAAAGGACATAAATTTTTCAAATTAGGTGGCTTAAGCGTGAGTTCGGACAATCAATATATTGCATTTTCAGTTGATACTGTTGGAAGAAGAATTTATACCGTTCAAATAAAAAACCTTGTTACTGGTGAACTTTTCAACGATAAAATTGAAAATACTACAGGAGATAGTACTTGGGCAAACGATAATGTGACCCTTTTTTACACTCGTCAAGATGAACAAACTTTACGCTCTGACAAGGTATTTAAACATAAATTAAATACCGATTCAGCTATTGATACTTTAGTTTATTTTGAAAAAGACGATACTTTTTCGGTAGAAGTTACCAAAGAAAAATCAAAGAAATATATTGTGATTAGTTCGTCAAGTACTATGACAACCGAGTTTAGAACTTTGTTGGCCGATCAACCCGATGGAGAATTTAAGGTGTTTCAAAAAAGAGTTCGAGGTTTAGAATATGATATTGCTCATTTTGACAATCATTTTTATGTGCTTACTAATAAAGACGATGCAACCAACTTCAAGTTAATGAAAACTCCAGAATTGGCTACAGCCAAAGAAAACTGGGTTGATTTAATTGAGCATCGTGAGGATGTATTGATTGAAGATATTGATATTTTTAGAGATTTCCTAGTTGTCACAGAAAGGTCTAATGGTTTGAATACTATTCGAATTATGCCTTGGAGTGGAGAAGGAGCGTATTATTTGCCTTTTGAGAGCGAAACTTATACTGCTTATACTTCTACTAATGTCGATTTTGATACAGATATTTTGAGATACGGCTACCAATCTATGGCAACCCCAGCTTCAATAATTGACTTCAATATGAAGACTTTGGAAAAGCAAATCATGAAGGAGCAAGAAGTTTTAGGAGGTAAATTTGATAAAAATAATTATACTGAAGAACGGGTTTGGGCAATTGCCCAGGATGGAACAAAAGTGCCAATTTCGATGGTTTATAGAAAAGAATTGAAGAAAGATGGAAGCAATCCGTTATTACAATATGCCTATGGATCCTACGGTTATTCAATGGATGCAACATTTTCATCTACACGATTGAGTTTGCTAGACCGCGGATTTATTTTTGCAATAGCGCACATTCGAGGAGGAGAAGATTTGGGGCGAGAATGGTATGAAGATGGAAAATTGCTAAATAAGAAAAATACGTTCACTGATTTTATCGATTGCTCCAATTATTTAATTGCCGAAAAATACACTTCACCAGCTCACTTATATGCAGAAGGCGGATCGGCAGGTGGATTATTGATGGGTGCGATTGCAAATATAGCTCCAGAATTGTACAATGGTATTATTGCTCAAGTTCCGTTCGTGGATGTGGTTACTACAATGCTTGACGACACTATTCCATTAACAACAGGCGAGTACGATGAATGGGGAAATCCTAACGTTAAAAAATATTATAATTACATTAAATCCTATTCTCCATACGACAACATAAAATCGCAAGATTATCCTTCAATGTATGTGTCCACTGGCTTACATGATTCACAGGTTCAGTATTGGGAACCTGCAAAATGGGTGGCAAAATTACGAGTTTTTAAAACTGATAAAAATGCTATCTATCTGGATACCAATATGAATGCTGGTCATGGTGGTGCTTCTGGTCGATTTGAAGCATTAAAAGAATTAGCTAAAGAATTTTCTTTTTTATTAGATTTAGAAAAAATTAGAAAGTAATTAGAAATTTATTGTTAAATTTGCATTAAATGAGGTTATCATAGATTGATTTTTTTAATCTTAATTGACTACTT
>CALPLL020000121.1 GCA_943324395.2 Rhizobium sp. Q54 | reverse complement strand
GGCGGTTCAAAGCCAATAGATCTTACCATGAAAAGTGATTTTGTAAATCCTGGAGCTATTTATCAAGAGAAATTGAATAAAAATAGTGATGGAGAAGTTTCACAAGCTTTTAGAAGAAACCAAAATTTAGGGGACTTTAAAACTAAATCCATGTTTGTAAAAATTCTTTGCCGAGACAACCAATTTGTTGATGGTGATAGAGTCCGAATTTATATTAACGACATAATAATTCAAGAGAATGTTTTATTAGAAGGCGATTATAAAATTTTTGAAATCACTCTCAAAAACGGTTTCAATAAAATTGACATTGAGGCAATAAACCAAGGTTCTTCAGGGCCAAACACCGCTGAATTTCAAGTTATTGACGACAAAGGCGCTTCAATTTCTGTAAACCAATGGAATCTTTCAGCCGGATTTAAAGCAACAATAGTAATTGTAAAAGAATAATTATCTCTTTTCTAAAAGCACAACATTTTCAACGTGATGGGTTTGTGGAAACATATCTACTGGTCGAACTCTTGTTACCTTATATTTTTCATCCATTAAAGCTAAATCGCGGGCTTGTGTAGCCGAATTACAACTTACATAAACTATTTTTTCAGGTTCAATTTTCATTAATTGTTCAATCACATCTTTGTGCATTCCGTCTCGTGGTGGGTCGGTTATAATCACATCGGGTTGCCCGTGATTTGCGATGAATTCTTCATTGAAAACCACCTTCATATCGCCCACAAAAAACTCACAATTGGTAATTTCGTTTCTTTTAGCATTAGCTTTAGCGTCTTCAATTGCTTCAGGAACGCTTTCTACACCAATTACTTTTTTAGCTTTTTTAGACACAAATTGAGCAATAGTTCCTGTTCCAGTGTATAAATCGTAAACAATTTCATTTCCAGTTAATCCTGCAAAATCTCTTGTTATTTTATACAATTCATAGGCTTGGTCGGAGTTGGTTTGATAAAATGATTTCGCATTGATACTGAATTTTAACCCTTCCATTTCTTCCAAAATGTAATCACGGCCTTTGTATAATTTGATGTTGGTGTCATACAATGTATCGTTTGCTTTCTGGTTAATTACATATTGTAAAGAAGTTATTTGAGGAAATTTTTCATACAAATGATCCAAAAGTAGTTCCCGATTTTGTTTATCATCTTCAAAAAACTGAATTAAAACCATGATTTCTCCTGTTGATGCAGTTCTTAGCATCAACGTTCTTAGCAAACCTTCATGATTTCTAGGATTAAAGAAAGTAAGATTATTTAGGTTGGCAAAATCTCTAATTTCGTTACGAATCGCGTTAGAAGGATCTTCTTGAAGGTGACATTTATTGATATCCAATATTTTGTCCCACATTTTAGGAATATGAAATCCAAGTGCATTTTTATTTCCTAGATCTGCTTCGCTTTCAATTTCATCTTGAGTAAGCCAACGGCTATTTGAAAACCCAAACTCCATTTTGTTTCTATAGAAAAACTGCTTTTCAGATCCTAAAATAGGTTCAAATTCTGGTAAATCAATTTTTCCGATTCTTTGTAAATGGTTTTTAACTTCATTTTGTTTGTAGTACAATTGTTGGCTGTATTTCATATTCTGCCATTTACAACCACCACAAACACCAAAATGCTCACAAACCGGCTCAATTCTGTGTTCAGAAAATTCATGAAATCTAACCGCTTTCCCTTCGTAGTAAGCTTTTCTTTTCTTTAATGTTTGAACATCCACTACATCGCCAGGAACAACATTAGGAATAAAGATAACTTTTCCATCTGGAGCTTTTGCCACCGAAACACCTTTAGCACCTGCATCAAGGACTTTTATATGATCGAATACGATTTTGTTTGTGATTTTTTTAGCCATAGCGCAAAAATAAGTTTTATAAATCCAAAAGTTGAATATTTTGATAAATTTTTTGGATTTGATGTTATTGAATGGGATTAAAAATTAAAATCCCTCAAAGACTCCCAAACCAAATAATGCAAAATCGTATTTCACAGGATCGTTCGGATCGTAAATTCTAAGTTTTGAATCGAGTTCAAACAGTGCTTTTCCATCATTTTGAGTTCTTTTCAAAATGCCTAATTTTCGGGCAACATTTCCAGAATGCACGTCTAAAGGACAAGATAGTTGGGATGGTGATATTGATTTCCAAATTCCTAAATCGACTCCTTTTTTATCTTCACGAACCATCCAACGAAGAAACATGTTGATTCTTTTGGCAGCAGAATTCCCCATAGGATCTGACACATGTTTTTCTGTTCTGGTTAAATGTGGCAATTCGAAAAACACCTTTTTGAATTCTGATATGGCTGTTTGCATTGCTCTTGAATCATGGTTTTTTGGCTGCCCATTGTAAAAAACAGCTTCTAATCCGTTATGGTTTGTATAGATGTTTTTCAGACTTGTAATAAAATATTGAAAATCTAAGTGATTAAAAGTTCTATGGACAAAGGTTTCTAGGCGTTCCAAATCATTTTCAGTGTGCGACATCACAAAATCATAAGGAGTATTTCCCATTAAATCCATCATGCGATGCGAATTTTTGATAATCATTTTACGGTTTCCCCAAGCAATGGTTGCACTTAAAAAACCTGCAATTTCAATGTCTTCTTTTTGTGAAAACAAATGCGGAATTTGAATTGGATCACTCTCAATAAAATTCGGATTGTTGTACAGTTCGACTTTTTCGTCAAGAAAAGATTTGATTTCGTTTGGTGTCATTTTATAGTTGAAACCCTATAAATAGTTACTAATTTGCCCGTCAATCATAACCAATTTTCTGTCAGCCATATTGGCTAATTCTTCGTTGTGAGTTACAATTACAAAGGTTTGACCAAATTCATCCCGCAATTTAAAAAACAATTGGTGTAAATTCTCTGCAGAAGCGGTATCTAAATTTCCCGAAGGTTCATCTGCAAAAATAATGGATGGCTTGTTAATTAACGCTCTCGCAACTGCTACGCGCTGTTGTTCCCCGCCTGAAAGTTCATTTGGTTTGTGGTTAATACGTTGAGAAAGTCCTAAATAATCTAATAATTTCTTAGCTTCAATTTCCGTTTCTTGTTTTGATTTATTAGTTATAAATGCCGGAATACATACATTTTCTAATGCAGTAAATTCGGGTAATAATTGATGAAATTGGAAGATAAATCCCAAGTTTAAATTTCGAAATTTAGACAACTCTTTATCGTTCATGGATAGAACGTTTTGACCGTTAATTATCAATTCAGAAACTTGATCTTCTGAAGATTTATTAGAATTGGGTTTGTCTAATGTTCCTAATATTTGTAAAAGTGTTGTTTTTCCTGCTCCTGACGAACCTACAATCGAGACAATTTCTCCCTTTTTAATATGCAAATCAACCCCTTTTAATACTTGGAGTTGGTCGTAATATTTGTATATTTTTTTTGCTTCTATCATTTTAGAACAGTTTTCACAAAGTAACAAAGATTTTCACGATAATTTAAAATAACCTGTGATAAAATTCTCCTACAAATGATAATTTTTAGTTAATTGCAAATCGATAACTTTCTATTCTTGATAAATTTGTATGAAATTAAAAATTATGAAAAAGAAAATCAGTATTCTATTATCAATGTTAGCTTTTTCGTGTCAGTCAAAAGAAAAAGTTCAAGATTTACCTCAATTAAAACCCAATAAATCAATGGAGATTCAAAATAAATTAGAAGTTGCAACATTTGCAGGTGGTTGTTTTTGGTGCACTGAAGCCGTATTTTTAGAATTAGAAGGTGTTAAAACAGTTACTTCAGGTTATATTGGTGGCAAAACAGTAAATCCATCGTATTCTGATATTTGTACGGGAAATACTGGTCACGCTGAAGCAATCCAAATTACATTTGACCCCAATAAAATTTCTTTTGGCGAACTTCTGGAAGTATTTTTTGCAACCCACGATCCTACAACTTTAAATCGTCAAGGAAATGATATGGGAACGCAGTATCGAAGTGAAATTTTCTATCATAATGCAAGTCAAAAGAAAACATCCGAAGATTATATTGCTTTATTAACGAAAGAAAATACGTTTGGTAAGCCAATTGTAACCGTGATTTCTGAAGCTACAAAATTTTATGAAGCTGAAGATTACCACCAAAATTATTACAATCAAAATCAGTCACAAGGATATTGCAGTTATGTAATTACTCCAAAAGTGGAGAAAGTCAGAAAACTTTTTAAAGACAAACTCAAAAAATAAATAATAGTTTACAACAAAAAAGCCACTTTCAAGTGGCTTTTTTTATTTCTTATTTTTAGACATTTTCATATTTAAAAATTCCACCATAAGGGAGAAGGAAATCGCAAAATAAAGATATCCTTTTGGAACTACATCTACGTGGTTGCCAAAAAAGGAAGCGTTAGCTAAATGTGCCGCTTCAGTGATCAACATAAAGCCAATTAACACTAAAAAGGTAAGTCCTAATATTTGAATAGTAGGATGTTTATTTACGAAAATTCCAACAGGAACAGCAAATTGCATCATAATAAATACTGAAATCACAACTGCAGTTACCATTATATAAATTGCGCCTGGAACGCCATTTGTCATTCCCACAGCGGTTAAAATACTATCGAATGAAAACACTAAATCGATTAACATTATTTGTAATAAAACTCTTGAAAATCTCTTAGCTGCCGATTTTCCGAGTTGTTTTTCTTCAACTCCTTTTTCTTCAATTTTTTCGCGAATTTCAGTAGTACTTTTGTACAATAAAAATAATCCTCCAAATAGCAATATCAAACTCTGGCCAGTTATTTGTGCTGTAAACCAATTTAAATCAATAGTAAACCATGCCTCTTTCATAGCTATCAATACCGAAATCCCCATTAAAAGTGCAATTCGTAAAAACATAGCCAAAAACAAACCGATTTGAGTTGCCTTCTTACGCTTTTCCTCGGGTAACTTTCCTGTTGCAATAGAAATGAAAATGATATTATCAATTCCAAGTACTATTTCTAAAAAAGTCAATGTTAGTAAGGCTATCCAAGCGCTTGGGTTTAAAAAAACTTCCATTTAGATCAATTTTATTTATTGTTTTATGGCAATTCCTTTTTGCTTTTCGTCACTGCCAATAATTCCAAATTCAAAGGTATAAGATTTTTTCGTAGTTGACACTATTCTCATGCTAATTGCTTTTTTTTCTTTTATATTTTTTGGGTGTAATTTCTGCAAAACAAATTCGCAATCGTTCACCCATCGCACTGTTGCGGTGTCGGTTTTACCTTCGTAAGTTTCAATTTGAAATTTGTCAGTACGTTCAAATAAGGTCGTTTTCTTAACGCCGTTTACCACATAATCAAACTGGAACCGTCCTGTTTTGAAGTCTTTGCAATTTCTTTCTACGTCGTAACACGAAGTCAAAATCAGTAGTGAGAAGAACAATATAATTTTTTTCATTTAATATTTTTTTTTGAAGCTTTATCCTGCTATCATTCCAAATCCTCGCTAAAAAGCTCGGGATTTTCCCTTCTACCTGCCTGCCTGCCGGCAGGCAGGTCAGGGCTAGTTACTCTATTTTAATATCATATTTATCCAATAATCCCACGATTCCCAAGGTTGAAAATTTCGCTTTTCGCATCGGATTGAATTCTGGGTCAATTTTATAATTTTGAGCTAAGGTAAAATCAGCACCTGCCAATTGCGTATCGTTAAAAATAGCGCCTTCCAAATTGCTGTTTTCAAACACAGAATTGGATAAATTAGTACCTATAAACGTAACTTCTTTTAAAGAGGAATTCATAAAATTGGTTTTCAGCATTTTTTTATTAGCAAACGAAGCATAATCCAAAACACATTCTTCAAAACTCACGTTAAATAAAAAATCATCACATTCATT
>CALPLL020000120.1 GCA_943324395.2 Rhizobium sp. Q54 | reverse complement strand
TGGAGTCACAATGTTTTTTCCCGTTGCTGATTGCCCCGCAGCCACTTGCTGTATTGGTCGGCCCAACCCATCAAAATAGGTGATTTGCTCTTTGGGTAAAGTAGCTGCTTCGCCGTTGTAAGTCGTAGTTTTAACGTAATTTTCCGTGGTGGTTTGCCCTATTGCCCAGAAGGGTATCAAAAGCAAAATGAATATTGTTTTTTTCATGGCTTTTGATTTAATTGGGTCTGTAATTGTTGTCAAATTCTTTAATTACATTACCGTCATGATCGATAATTTGCTTCAATCGAAGTAATTCATCGTACACATAAGTAGTTTTCCTACAATTAGTATCGGTTATTTGTGTCAACAATTGGGTAGTCGTGTCGTAGGTATAAAGTGTCACCAATGAGTTGGAAAAATTCGTAATCATTTGGCAAGGGTCGGAAGGAATACTTGTGGCGTTTCCAGTAAAATTCTCGATTTTAGCCACCACTTGATTGTTAGAATTGTAAAAATATTTCGTTTTAGTACCGTCCTTTAATAGTACCAAAGTTGGGTTTCCTCTTTGATCGTATTCTTCAAATATAGCTCTAACTTCAAGTGGATTGGTACCTTTTGCAGTTTGAATTGATTCTGGAAGCACATGATTGTAGGAATCTAGTTTGAAAACTGTTCTTTGTTTGGACAACATTTCAGTATTACGAAATTGTTTAACTTCTATAGGCGAAGCAACCCTATTACTTGCTAATAAATTATTAAATGCAGTAGTTTGGGGTTCAGATAAACCGGTTAAAGTACTTGCTTGATTTACATAGGTATTTACAGTGCTATTAAAGTCTCCTTTGCTCGTATCTGTAATAACCTTAGTAGGCAACCCTTTTAAAGCTCCATATTCAAAGGTTTGGGTAGAAGTGATTTTTTTAAAATTAATATCATGTAATTCATAATTTTCTGTAAAGTCTTGTTCAGCACCTGAAAAATAAACTACATTTTGATTTAATGGAACAGGATCAATATAATTTTTTGTATAAATACTGTTTAATTTATAACTAAAGGTTTCTATAAAATAGTAGGCCATAAAAAAATCAGATAATGCAGAAATAGGAACATTAGGATTGTTTGGACAAAAGTTTAAAGGGGTGTTAATATCAAATAATGATCTTCCTATAAAACTTGTGGCATTATTTAAATGTTTTCTTTCTAAGTTGTAAGAATAAATAGTTTCTTTGTCTTTAAAGATTTCATTATTTTTTTTAATAAAATTTCTTTCTAAAAGCAGTTTTCCATTAAAACTACTCAAATCAGTCACTTCATTGGTGGTGCTTGCATTTCGAACCATAGTAATTCCAGTGCTAATTTCTCGAGGAGGACCACACATAATTCCACCATATGGAGCCGCCCAACATCCATCATTTGTTACTATTATTTTATTATTATTTTCATTGATTTGTTTGTAAAAATATTTTTCAGAGCCACCATTTTCAAAATTATCACCACCAAAACTAGTAGTGACCACATCAAAAGTTTCAAAGGAATTTCTATTACCATAAATATCTGCAGCCTCAGAATAAATATCAATGCCATAACCTTCAAAACAAGCATCGGATCTGTTTGGAATTAAAGAGTATTTGGGATTAAAACTAATTAGATTTAAGTTGTATAAATTATCATTTATAGCGTTACTATTTTTATAATAATACCTTTTATAATTAGAAAAGGAGCCATCATTGTTAGGAAAATCTCTTTGGCTTTTTAGTCTAACTCCAAAGCCATCAATTGGTTTATAGCCATCAAATAATGTCACAGAAAAATTGGCTTCAATATCGCAGTATTGATTGGTATTTGGAATAATTTCAATTTTATAGCGGTGTCCCTGTAAAAAAGTAAAATCATAACTTCTTGGCGTAGGATTATATCCTAAACTTTTTGAAAAAATACTCGGGGTAGTATTTAGGTCAGTTAAATCAGTAACTTTCAAACTAGCCTGACAAAAGTGGTTTACCTCTGGGTTTTCTGAAGCTAAATAAAAAGTAATTGGAACTGTTTGAGTTTTAAATACGGGTAAAAAATCAATATAATCATCGTAGGAGTTGTAACCAGGAACAGTAAATCCACCGAAATCAGAAGTATAAGTTTTATAGATCTCTTTTTTTGCAGGCATCGGTTCGTATTCAAATAATGAAAATCCCCCTGTAGGATAAGTAATTTTTGTTAACGACCCTTTTATAGAAAAATTAAAATCTGGATTTAAATCTCCAAAAGAAGTGTTACTTACATTTCCAAAATAGGCAGGCTTTGGAATGGTTGTTTCATTGTTTTTATTATTGAAATACCCTAATAAATCTTGTTTTGGAGACAACCTTTTTGGCATGTGATATGGATCGTCATAATCAAATTTGTAGACCTCATTTTTAGATAAATCTGTTGAACCTCCATTTAGTAGTTCTAACTTTTGAAGAAAAAACCGGGATGCGGGCAAAAATGGAGTTTGCCATGCTGATTCAATATTCATGGGAAATAAATAAGTAAAATTAACTTTCTTTAGAAGGGTATTATTTGATTTAATTTCTATGTTTTTTAGCGAGGCCAAATAATCACGATTATTATTATAAAAATCATAATTAAAATTGACTTCTTCCGATGTTAAAGTGTTTTTTATTTTTTTAATAAATATTGGATTGCTAATCTGATTTATTGAGTTAATTACTTGATAAAAAGGAATAGAATATGCTGTTATTGGACCACATTGGGAAGATAATTTATAGGATTTCCCATAATTTAAAAGAGCTGTTTTTTCATTTTGATATTCAAAGATAATTTCTCCGCTTACTGGATGTTGAATTTTATACAGATAAAAACTTGTATTAGCAACTTGCGAAATACCTCTATGCCCACTAAATACATTTGTTGCTTCGCATGCATTTCCGCCAAAATAATACTTAACCCCGTCAGGGGTGGTGATTAAAAACGAATTATTATTTCTTATTTTTTCTGCATTAGTTGTACCAGTTCCTATTATTTCAATTTTAATTTCATTCTCATTTTCAATATAAACAGGATTAAAATCTTCATCTAAATAAAATTTTCCAGAATAGCCAGAAAAATTAAAGGCCCAAATATCAATTTCAGTATCGTAAACTTCATTATTTCTAGCCAGTTCTATATAATACTGAGAAAAAGGTCTACAATTTTCACTTGCATCGGTAATTAAACTATTATAATTAATATATTTTCTAGAGGTAGGAAATAATACCTCATCTGGTCCATCATTAACAATTCTATTAATTACACCTCCAGTGGTTAAAGTCCAATTAATTCCGGTATTTGATGAAATATCATTTACTTTAACACCTGCTCCACTATAATTTAAACTAATTGGTAAATTTAAATTTCCTGCAGAATAATTGTAAATTGGAATACTAATATTTATTTTTCCACTAAACTCATTAATTGAGTTTTTTCCGAATTCTGTAAACTGATAGGATTGAGGTGAAGGGGGCGTTAAATTAGGTAGAAATGAATTATTACCCGTTGTATTGTGCGAGTTCTGTGAATAACTAATAGTTTTAAAAAATAGAACTAAAATGATTAATAAGTTTCTGTATTTCATGGCAATGATTTTAATTTTTAATTTCTTGTTTGATTACTTTAATTCCTTCTTTTCCATTATTGGTGGCTATATTTATGATATAAATCCCTTCGGGTAAACCACTAAGGTCGACGGGGACGGTTCGGCTGGTGATGGCAAAGCTTTGCAATTGTCGTCCTGCTAAATCGTATAAACTCGCAGTGCCGGAAGTATAGTCAAAACCGATAATGACATTGGTATAGCTAGTGGCTGGGTTTGGGTATAGCTCGACAGTTGCTTTAACTACTTCTGGTTTATTAAGGTCTTTTAATTTTACCACCCAAAAATCAGAAGTCACGCTGTCGCTGTTGGTTCCCGCCAAAACATAGCCGCCGTCTCGGGTTTCTATGGCTTTATTGAGTACATTTTTTCCTTTTTTATCGACATTTTTACGCCAAAGTTCCTCGCCGTTGTTATCGATTTTAATTACCTTATACGACTCAGTGCCTTCAGTTTTCTTTTTGGAATTGCCTCGGCTGTAACCACAAAGCAATAGGGTTTCGTCTTTGTTTTTAACCAAATTGGTCAAGACATCATCAGTGCCATTGGAATACAATTTTTCCCAAAGTACCGCGCCGCTTTCATCTAGTTTCAAAAGCAGAAAATCAGATCCTTGTGGCGAATTTCCTTTTGGTGTAGCGCCATTGGTATTTCCAGCAATTATATAATTTTTATCTTTGGTTTGTATAACGGTGTACAATTGATCGTCTCCTTTTCCGCCATAGGTTTGTTGCCAAATGAGGTTTCCTTTTGGGTCCAATTTCATCAACCAAAAGTCGTTTTCCCCTTCACTCTTTTGATTTTTTTCAAAACCCAATCCCGAGTTGGAAACACCGCCCACTAGATAATTACCGTCGGAAGTTTGAGCAATACTTCGAAGTTGGTCCAGGTAATTCCCTCCCATGGTTTTTTGCCATTCTAAAGTGCCACTTTTATCGAGTTTAATTACCCAATAATCCAAATTACCACGGCTGTCGGCATCTTTGTAAATGGTATTTTTATTGCTTTCTGAATTTTTTGCCAAGTACTTATCAGAAGCAGAACTGGCTCCAATAACAAATCCGTTATCGCTGGTTTGGACAACACACGCCAATTGCTCTTCGGCCAATCCTCCAATAGTTTTTTGCCAAAGTAGGTTGCCCGCCGCATCGAGGCGAAGAATCCAAAGGTCTTGCTGACCAATGTCTGCCTCGGTTTTGTCAGAACTAATGGGGCTATCGGAAGTTCCTGCTAAAATATATCCGCCGTCTTTGGTGGCTTGAGCACTTATCAGCATATCATTTTTAGATCCGCCAAAGCTTTTTTGCCAATCGATTTCTCCGTTTTCACGAATTTTCCAAAGGCAGTAATCGTAATTGCCTTTTCGTGCCGCTTCTTTATTGCCAGATTTGTCAGACAAACTGCTTCCTGCCAGAATAAAACCGTAGTCGGGCGTGGGGATAGCATCCAATAAGTATTCGGCTTGTTTGCCTCCAAAAGATTTTTCCCAAAGGATATCTTGAGAATAACTGTTAATACAGGAAACAGAAAAGAGAAAAAGTAATCCAATTTTATGGATAGGAAAGGTATTTTTCATATTTGTACTAATTAATTGCATATTGTTATTGCAATTTTAGTACAATGTTTTTAGTAGGAATTACGGTTTTTTGGACTATTTTTTACGGTGTTTTTTGAAACACAATGGCCTAGAAAACCATTAAAAAATAAAAAACCCAACATTTAGTTGGGTTTTAAAGGGTATACTCTAACATTATATTATAGGGACTAGTTTTAGTATTTCTAACAATATATTTTCCGATGAGGGTTTCACGCGAAAGGAATCGAGCGGTAGCGTTGGAAATTAAAATTATAAGAAACCTAAATTTCTTGCTGCATCAAGTAGTTCCTTGTCGGAACCAGATTCCATGATTAATTGTTTTTTGATGTTTGCTTTTCTTTTTTCAATAGCACTCAAAGAGAGTGGAATGAACTCTGGCAAGTTGATGGTTTTAATTCCTTTTTCTATCAGCTGAAGAATTTTACTATCGTGATTGTCCCAGTTGATATTATTTTGAATCATCACTTTTTGAGCCTGTTTGATCGAATGACTGAAATATATTTCGTCACTAGCAATACTTTGAAACACTTCGGGGAAGAGTTTGTAATTGACATCATTTTTAGAAATGAATCCTTCAGGTTGGATACTGCTATAAATTTGATTAACCCAAAGTGGTTCTTTGTGCATGGAAATAATAATGATTTTGCATAGTGGAAATAGTTTTCTTATTTCTAATGCTAAATCGCTACCTGATAAAATA
>CALPLL020000119.1 GCA_943324395.2 Rhizobium sp. Q54 | reverse complement strand
TGATGGCAAACAAGTGATGCTACAAGAGGGTTCAGTAATTGAATCAACATTTGTAATTTGGGCAGCAGGGGTAAAAGGAAATATTCCAAAAGGGGTAAATCGTGAATTTATATCAAAAACAAACCAAATAAAAACCGATAGTTTTAACCTGGTTTTAAATATGCAAAATGTATTTGCTATTGGAGATGTTGCTAGTATTGAAAGTGAACAATATCCAAGAGGTTTTCCACAATTAGCAAGTGTAGCAATTGATCAATCAAAAAACCTAGCTAATAATTTTTTACTAATGGCAAAAAACAAACCCATTAAACCTTATCGCTACATAAATAAAGGCAGCATGGCAACAGTAGGTAGAAACAAAGCTGTAGTTGACTTGGCAAATCCAAAACTATCTTTTCAAGGATTTTTTGCTTGGCTCATTTGGATGACCTTACACTTATTTCTACTCATTGGTTTTAAAAACCGCTTGGTAGTTTTCATCAATTGGATCTATAAATATTCTACCCATCGCCAATCATTAGCGCTTTTATTTCCAGCAATTACCAGAAAAACAAAAACTTAAATTTATATCATGGAAACAATACAAAAATTATCAACCGTTTGGAAATTCATAATCGCAATTCTTTTATGTGAAGGAGTTGGAATTATTAGCGGACTACTTTCAAGTGTAAATAAAAACCTCTGGTTTAACTCACTCAACAAGCCCTCCTGGAATCCACCAGGCTATTTATTTGGACCTGTATGGACACTACTTTACTTGCTCATGGGAATTTCGTTAGCACTTATATGGGACAACAATGCGACAGAATTAAGTAAACGCAATGCTTATCTATTATTTTCATTACAACTAGTTTTAAATTTTTTGTGGAGCATTTTATTCTTTTATTTCCACTCCCCTTCTTTAGCCTTATTAGATATTCTTTTAATGGTAGTAATAATTATATTTACAATATATAGTTTCTCGAATTTTTCCAAATCTGCTGCCTATCTCCTTGTGCCTTATATTGCTTGGGTATCTTTTGCCTCCATTTTAAACTTTACCATTTGGAATTTAAACAAATGAAAGCAAGATTAGAAATGGATTACAGCTTATAATTCAATGAAAAAAAGCAATTTTTAGATTTATTATTTTTAATATATCTTTGAAAAAATAAAGATAAAATAAATGAAAAAATTTATGCTAAATATCCAATTAGACGGATTGGACACAGAAACAAGAATGAAATTACTTCCTAGAGAACAGGAACTCGTTAAAGAATTGGAACAAAATGGTACAATTGTAGATACCTTTATAAAACTTGATATGTCAGGGATCTTTATTGTAATGATGGCAGCTGATCAAGAAGACGTACATGCAAAACTTTCGCCTTTACCTTATTACCCTTATATGAAAATTGAAATTTTTCCAGTAAGAGTATTGAACAGTGTAAACCAATAAAAAAGTCGCTAATTAGCGACTTTTTTTATTATCTAGAATAGTTTGGTGATTCCTTGGTAATCGTTACATTGTGAGGATGGCTTTCATTAATTCCGCTTGCGGTAATACGAACAAACCTCCCAGTATCTTGTAAGGTTGGAATATCTTTAGATCCACAATAACCCATTCCAGCTCTTAAACCACCTATGAATTGCTGCATGCTTTCGTTCAATTCTCCTTTATAGGGAACACGACCCACAATTCCTTCAGGAACTAATTTCTTTACATCATCTTCTACATCTTGAAAATAGCGGTCTTTGGACCCTTCTTGCATGGCTTCTACAGATCCCATTCCGCGATAAGATTTAAATTTACGACCTTCGAAAATTATAGTTTCTCCAGGTGATTCTTTGGTTCCTGCTAATAATGATCCTAACATAACACAATCGGCGCCGGCAGCAATTGCCTTAGGAATATCACCTGTATAACGAATTCCACCATCAGCAATAACTGGAACTCCTGATCCCTTTATAGCTGCAGCAACTTCTAATACTGCTGAAAATTGAGGAAATCCAACACCTGCAACAATACGAGTGGTGCAAATAGAACCTGGCCCAATTCCAACTTTAACTCCATCTGCTCCATTTTCAACTAAGTATTTTGCCGCTTCTGGTGTGGCTATATTACCCACAATTACGTCCAATTTCGGGAATTTTGCTTTTACTTCTTTTAATACTTTTACCACACCTTGCGTATGTCCGTGAGCAGTATCTATAATAATAGCATCAACACCTGCATTCACTAAAGCTTCTGCTCTTTGAACTGCATCGGCTGTAACTCCAATGGCAGCAGCTACTCTCAAACGACCAAAAGAATCTTTATTGGCAATAGGTTTTTGAGTTAATTTAGTAATATCTCTGAAAGTAATTAATCCTACTAATTTATAATCAGCATTAACTACTGGCAATTTTTCAATTTTATTTCCTTGCAAAACTACTTCTGCTTGCTCTAAGGAAGTTCCTTCAGCTACTGTAACTAAGTTTTCTGAAGTCATTACTTCGATGATTGGTCGTGAATTGTTTTTCTCAAAACGCAAATCACGATTGGTTACAATTCCTTTTAGAATTTTATTTTCATCTACAATTGGAATACCACCAATACCAAATTCTTTCATGGCATTTTTTGCATCAGCAACATTTGAAGTAAGTGGTAATGTTACAGGGTCGATTATCATTCCAGATTCTGCCCGTTTTACTTTTCTAACTTTTGCAGCTTGTTGCTCAATTGTCATATTTTTATGCAAAACCCCAATTCCGCCTTCTTGGGCCATAGCAATTGCCATAGCACTTTCTGTCACTGTGTCCATTGCAGCAGATACAATAGGTACATTAAGCGTAATATTTCGAGAAAATTTGGTTTGAATGCTGACTTCTCTTGGAAGAACATCTGAATAATTAGGAATTAACAATACATCATCGTAGGTTAACCCTTCTCCAATAATTTTTGTGTTGTGTGCGATCATTGCAATTTGTAGTTGAATTGCGAGCAAAGATAGTAAATAATATTAGATATGGCAAAACTAAGATACCAAGGCTTTTGTTTGAATTTCTTCAAATGAACTAATGAAATTCCCCAAATAATTTGGTCGCTTCGTTATACGCACTTTCAAAACTCATCGGGCTGGTGTTGGTTTTCTCTTTATTGGAAGTAAAAAAAGAAAGTAATTTTTCTGTTGGCATGTTTCCTGTTAAAGTATCTTTTGCCATTGGACAACCACCAAAACCTTGAATGGCACCATCAAATCTCCTACAACCTGCGTTGTAAGCGGCGTCCACTTTTTCAAACCATTTTTCTGGTGTGGTATGTAGGTGTGCGCCAAATTCTATATTGGGATATTTAGGTATCAAATTAGAAAATAGATACTGAATCACCTCTGGTGTTGAACTTCCAATTGTATCCGAAAGTGATAGGATTTTTACCCCGCGATTGGCTAAATTTTCTGTCCAATTGCCTACAATATCCACGTTCCAAGGATCTCCATACGGATTTCCAAATCCCATAGATAAATAGGCAACGACTTTTTTATTAGTTTTATCAGCAATTTCTAGAATTTCATTAAGGGTGATTAAAGATTCTTCAATGGTTTTATGGGTGTTTCTCATTTGGAAATTCTCAGAAATAGAAAAAGGAAATCCTAAATACTGAATTTCTTTGTGTTGTGAAGCCGCAATTGCGCCTTGAGTATTGGCAATAATAGCTAGTAATTTACTTTTAGTTTGAGATAAATCCAGTTGCGCTAAAACTTCGGTGGTATCTTGCATTTGAGGTATGGCCCTTGCAGAAACGAAACTTCCAAAATCAATAGTGTCAAACCCAACTCGAAGCAACGATTGAATATAAGCCACCTTTCTAGCAGTTGGAATAAAAGACTTTATTCCTTGCATAGCATCACGAGGGCATTCTATTATTTTTATTGGATCCATTGGTTCAAATATAGAAAAAATGCAGCAATTCAGGTCGGTGAATTAGAATAAATTAACGTGGTAGCGATTCTAAGATTTTTTTATTTATGGCTTTAACCAATGCTGGCCCTTCGTAAATAAAACCAGTATAAAGTTGGATTAAACTTGCACCTGCATCTAATTTTTCAATAGCATCTTGGGCTGAATGAATTCCTCCAACTCCAATAATAGGAAATGATTTATTACTTTTTTCAGATAAAAATCGGATTACTTCTGTAGCTCTTTCTGTTAATGGTTTACCCGATAATCCTCCAGTTTCTAATTTGTTTTCAGATTGCAATCCTTCTCTAGAAATGGTAGTATTGGTAGCAATTACTCCAGAAATTTTAGTTGTGTTTACAATATCAATAATATCCAATAACTGCTCATTGGATAAATCTGGAGCTATTTTTAGTAAGATTGGTTTTTGTTTTGGTCTAGATAAATTGAGGTCTTGCAATGTTTGAAGTAATTTTGTAAGAGGTTCTTTTTCTTGTAGTTCTCTTAAATTTGGGGTATTTGGAGAACTTACATTAACAGCAAAATAATCAACGTAATCATACAAGGCTTCAAAACAAATTATGTAATCATCGACCGCTTTTTCATTAGGCGTAAGCTTATTTTTTCCAATGTTACCTCCAATTAATACTTGTTTATTTTGCTTTAATTTTTCAATTGCTGCTTGTATCCCTTTATTATTAAAACCCATTCTATTGATGATTGCTCCGTCTTGTTTTAGTCGGAATAATCTTTTTTTAGGATTTCCATCTTGTGGTTTAGGTGTTAGTGTTCCAATTTCAATAAAGCCGAAACCAAAATTGGAAAGCTCTTTAAAAAGTACCGCATCTTTGTCGAAACCAGCGGCTAAACCAACACGATTTTTAAATTTCAACCCAAATACTTCTGTTTCTAATCTTTTATCTTCAACCACATAAATAGCTTTAAAAATAGAAGAAATTCCGGGTATTTTAGAAACGAAACGGATGGCAGAAAAGGTGAAATAATGCACTTTTTCAGGATCAAACCAAAAAAGTAAGGGACGAATTAACAGTTTGTACATGTTTATTTTGTTGTGAGTTACAAAAGTAAAGAATAGTTTTAATTAAATTAAATCATAGTTCATTAAATTCTATTTAAAAAGCATTAAAATTATTACTTTTGAAGATAAATCAAATAATGATTTCAATAATGAAAAAACCGAGTTCGATACTACTGTTATTTTTTTTCTGTTTTGCGCAAATATCACTTGGGCAACAACCGGTAAAACCAAATGCAGCTGCTATTTACAACCAAATAGAAAAACTAAATTTCTTGGGATCAGTGTTGTATATAGCGGCTCACCCAGACGACGAAAACACAAGATTAATTTCTTATTTATCAAATGAAAAAATGGCTAGAACTGGCTATTTATCATTAACACGTGGCGACGGAGGGCAAAATTTAATTGGTCCCGAATTACGAGAGCAATTGGGAGTTATTAGAACTCAAGAACTACTTGAAGCCAGAAAAATAGATGGCGGGGAACAATTTTTTTCTCGTGCTAACGATTTTGGATACTCAAAAAATCCTGAAGAAACTTTACAAATCTGGGATAAAAACCAAGTGTTAAGCGATGTTGTTTGGGCTATTAGAAAATTCCAACCCGATGTAATTATCAATCGATTTGATCATCGCTCGCCAGGAACAACCCATGGACATCACACGGCTTCTGCCCTATTGAGTGCAGAAAGTTTTGACTTAGCCAATGATGCTACAGCATTTTCGAGTCAGTTAAAATGGGTGAAACCTTGGCAACCTAAAAGACAATTTTTCAATACTTCTTGGTGGTTTTATGGTAGTAAAGAAAAATTTGATGCAGCCGACAAAACCAACTTATCCTCTTTACAAATTGGTGTTTACTACCCTTCACTCGGAAAATCAAATCAAGAAAGTGCGGCATTAAGTAGAAGTTGTCATCAATCACAAGGATTTGGAAGTACTGGAAGCCGTGG
>CALPLL020000118.1 GCA_943324395.2 Rhizobium sp. Q54 | reverse complement strand
CTTTTAAGTCTTTATTCACTTTGATACTTCTTTGTTTTTTTGTTTTCATCTCTCTCAATGTGAAAGTTTCATTACTTAATAAATCCGAATAAGTAAGACTTAATAAATCCGAAATTCTTAAACCAGTAAATACGCCAATTGAAATTAAAAGGCAGAATTTATAATTCTCATCTTTTTCTAATCTTGTGATTATTGAAATGAAGTCATTCCATTCCATATATGTAGTAGTTGTATTTTGTCCTTTAATACTCATAATTTCTATTTGTTATTATTAAGATACAAATTTAAGGGCAAAACTTATACTTACCTAATAAAAACAACAAAAGTATAAGTTAAAATAGTAAAAAATATATAACTAACTGATTATCAATGCTAATCATATTATACTTTTGTCAAAAGTATAAGGTATAATTCTGAAACGTGAAATGATTTAATATTTTTTCATACTATCGTAAAGTTATAATAGTTTTTATATGAGAGAAATTAAAAGAGTTTTATTAGAGTAAGAAAGAAGTTTAAAAAAAAATATGAGAAAGATGATATAATAGGAAAATCTTATATTGCTAACTTTCTTTTATATATCTCAAATCATAACCCTCTAGTAATTTTACCTTGCTTACATTATTACTAATAAATACAGCATCTATATATAAATCAAAATTACCTTCAATTTGATAAGTGAAACTCATCACCTCAAAATTGTATTTTGTTATAGATTCTAATACCTCCATATATTCTTTTTTTAAATAATATTGTCTTTCAAGTTTTGATAATTCTTTCTGCAAAAGCGAACCTGTAGGTTCAATAATTCTAGACTGATAAATACTATTCACTTCAATTTCAAAATATTCAAACATAGTGTCTAATCTAATAGGGTTTTCATCAAGAGGTTGGTGTTTTTCATAATAATACCAATAATTTTCTTGAGGGAAATATAAATCAAAACTTGTTAAATAATCCCTATCAATATCAAAAGCCTGATAAATAGTCTCAATTTTTTCTCTTAAAATCTTTTCAGCTTCAATCAGTCTATTATCAATATCTTTTTCAATTGAGATTTTGTCTTCCATAATAAAATTTATTTAACACAATAATAATAAAAATAATCCTAAATATTTAATTTAAAAAATTTTATTGAAAGGACTCTTATGCTCTTCCTTTAACTTAATTAAAATTTATACTCTTCGAGATACTCAATTTCTCTATCAATAATATTTTGCAGCAAATCAAAATAAACTTCTGTAATAGTTTTTGAAATATTAAAATCTTCATCTAATAATGATACTGTATAAGTATCATTCCGGGCCAATGTAATTAGAACAAAGTTTTTCCAATGGTGACCATTTACTTTTAAAATCAACCCTTGATTTTTTACATTATACATTTTTTCTACACCCCAAGTCCAGTAAATATTTATAGGTGATTTTAAGACCATCATTGTGTCATTCAAATCAAATTCTCTTTGCAATAATTCTTGTATTGTATCTATCATAATCTTATGTAATCATTATTTTTTATTACATAGCTAAGATACGGGCAAAATAACACCTTTCAAAGGAAATTTGTCTTTATTTTAATATTTAAAATATTGATTATCAAATATTTAAAATTGTTTAATTAAAAAAATAGAACCTTTTGACTTTATAAAACTAGGTAGGTATTTGCTATCTCTTCATAATTAGATAATTATAACTTTTTTATAAAATATATTGAAAATAATTTGCAAAAAGGAGTTATTGATATTATATTTGTATAACAAATGACGAAAAAACGTTAATTTATTGAGAATAATGTAATTTTAATATAAATATAGATATGGCAACATTTAGTAAGAAGGGAATTAGAAAGAAAGTTAGTGACGAAAACAAAAAAATGGTATTGGAACTGCGTAAGCGTGGTATTATTGATAATACTAAAAAAGTAGTAATTGAAGAAGTTAAGGCTAACAGATTATTTGATGAAATAGTTAGTGTGTTTAACACAACATTTACTTTAGGTTGTGTTACTGGTTGTATTGAAGATATTAATTCGATAGTTACTACTGATGTTTGCACAATTACAAAATCTAAATCATTTATGATTAGTATTAGGAATAGTTGGTTGAGATTAACACCTAATAAAGAAGGTGGTATTTGTTTATCGAGATTACAGATAGATTCTCAATATAGAGGTTTGGGCATTGGTACATTATTAATGAATTCATTTTTATTAATTTTTAAAGATGCACTCAAAAATATTCTCATAGAAGATAATAATTATGATATGCCTATTATTAATTTAGAGGTCTTGGATTGTGTTGGTTATGGTAAAAATAAAAGTATTATTGATGTAGATAAAACAGCTTCATTCTATAATAGTTTTGGATTTGAAATAATAGAGAGTTCTTTAAAATATAGAAAGATGGAATTAGATATTGTTAGAGCAATTGAGATTAGTAGTGATTTTGAAAAATCCTTGTTTAAAGGTTTCACCGATTAATTAGTAATTTAATAAAAATAGAATATATGATTAGAATTGAACAAGTTGTAGTATCAAAATCAGAGCAAAGAATAGAGTTCTTTAAATGTAACCCTGATATGAATGAGAGTGTTTTTAATAAGTATTGGAATGAGCTTATTAAATATGATTTACCTGAATTATTCCCAAATCATTTTATAACTATTATTGATAAAGATTTAGATAGTATTGAAGGTAAAAAAGTAGTAATTGAATATAACTAAAAATAGAAAATATGGAAAAAGTATTAAGAACAATTATTGATGATACATTCAAACAAATTACATTTTTAATTGAGAACTCTAATAGACTAAAAGATATGTCTAACGGGTTATTTAATCCAAATAAATTAGAAACATTTAGAGATTATATAAATGTTATATACCTTATTAAAATGGATAAAGGTAATTCTATGTCTAAATTAAATCATAGTCAGTATATAAAGATACTTGATGCTGGTGTAATGGATGAAAATTTATTCAATATGTCTATTATAACCAAAAAGTTAGAGTTGTCCGAATTGAATGCTGCTTAAAAAAGGTCTCCTATCAAGTGAGACCTTTTTTATGCTTATTACTTTTATTACATTTGTTAAATGATTGCAAAATAAAGCTAAAAGACGATGAACTTCAAAAATTACTTAAAAGGAATTGTAGTAGATGCGGATTTAATAAAAAACCCTAAATACATTTTCTTTCAAAAATTACCTAAAAACCTATTAAAACTCTATTGGGAAGATATAGGAAAAAATCCTATAGGTCTTTTATTTTTCCCTATTCATTTTATTTTTTATCTATTTATTTTTCTTAGTAATTTTATACCAGTTTCATTAAGGATTATAGATACTTTTATAAATAGAAAAAACTGGAACTCCTATTATTCTAAAAAAGAAATAAAAAAACTTTGGAGCGCTGGAGTTTCTTTGGAGGAATTAAAAGCTTTGGAAAATATAGGTTTTTCTCGAAAAATGGTAAGAGCTTGGATAAGTTTAGGGTATCGTTTAGATGGATTAAAATCTTTAGATACAGAGGATATTTCTAAAAGTACACTTCTTAAAAAATTTCATGAAAAAAGAGATTTATACTATTTACTTTTTTTCTATATCGCACCTATGTTATTGATATGGCTAATAAACACAATAATAGATGGATAACAAGAAACTAGAAGTAACTGATATAATAATTTCAGGTGCTTTTGTTTCTGCCGAGAATGCTATTAGAGATATGATTGAAATAGATTTCTGTAAAGAAGTTAGTGAAATCATTGAAGAAAATAAAGAATGAAAATTAAATGATTTAGTAATTTAATTCAGATCCGTCTTAATGGTCTGAATTGGTAAAAATATTATATGACATTAGAAGAAAGAGAAAATCTATTAATATTATTAAAAGATAAGTTTGAACGTGCTTTTATTAATTTAATTGATAATGATTTACTCAATTTAGAAAAAACAAAGTTTTTTTCAATTGTCTGTCCAACTCGTTCTTATTATGGTAATAGAGATTACTTTATTGAACTTACAGAAGATTGGGTTTCTTTTAGAAATGATATTGTAAAAGGAAAATATGAACGACACCCTCATGTTAGTTTTATTGAAACTGAACTACAATTATTAAGTAATTATGGTTTTAATGGTAAATATAGATATGGTTTCGTTGCTGAAGTAAGATTTAATAAAGAGTTTAGTCCTTATTATGAATTACCTTGGTGTAAAGATTTTAATGGTCAAGATACTAATATTGAATTATATGATGATATATTTATTGACCCAATTGAAAAATTAAAAGTATTATTAAAACATGATGAGGATGATTTTAAAGACTATCAATTAAAGCTAGCTAATGAAAAAACAACTGGTGACCACACTTTTACAAAATCTCCTCTTTTTCATATTTTAATTATAAATACAAAAGATTTTTACGAAATTATGCCTATACAATGGAGGTTAGTAGATGAAGTAAATCCCTGATTGTTCTTTTAATCTATATGTTATAATATAACGTACGGAACTAGAAGGTGATTATATTTATTAATATGTGTTTCACTATTATCTTTCCAATTATAATTATTTAATTTATTTGCCAGGGTCTGAGAGTTTGAATCAACTATAAGTTTATAGTAATTTCTTTTTTACCTACATTTGTACAGATTAAAAAAAATAAGAAAAAAAAGTTTCCCACTTTTTATCCCACTTTCACAAAAGTGTTTTTTATTTATTTGAAAATCAATAAATTACAACATAACTATACTTTTGCACATGCAACACAACGTACTTATTTTAGATTTCGGATCGCAATACACACAACTTATTGCGAGAAGAGTTCGCGAGTTAAATATCTTTTGCGAGATTTTTCCTTACAATCATTTTCCGAGTGATTTATCAAGTTATAAAGCCGTAATTCTTGGCGGAAGTCCATTTTCAGTTCGTTCTGAAGATGCACCACATCCTGATTTATCTCAAATAAGAGGAAAATTACCGATGCTTGCAGTATGTTATGGCGCTCAGTACTTAGCCCATTTTAGTGGAGGTGAAGTAGCATCGTCAAATACCAGAGAATATGGAAGAGCTAATTTATCTTACATAAAAGAAAATGAACTTTTCTTTGAGGGTGTTTCAGAAAATTCTCAAGTTTGGATGAGTCATAGCGATAGTATCAAAGCCCTTCCAATAAACGGTGTAAAATTGGCAAGTACCAATGATGTTGAATTTGCAGCCTATAAAATTGAAGGCGAAACAACCTACGCAATTCAATACCATCCAGAAGTTTTTCATTCAACAGATGGGAAATTAATGTTGGAGAATTTCTTAGTTAAAATTGCCGATGTCCCTCAAACATTTACTCCAAACGCATTTGTGGGTGAAATGGTTTCAGAATTGAAAACGAAGTTACAAAATGACAAAGTGGTATTAGGACTTTCAGGAGGAGTAGATTCTACTGTTGCTGCGGTTTTATTGCATCAAGCAATTGGTAAAAACTTATATTGTATTTTCGTTAATAATGGTTTATTAAGAAAAAACGAATTCGAAAATGTATTGAATCAATACAAGGGAATGGGTTTAAATGTTAAAGGTGTTGATGCCTCAAAAAGATTTTTAGACGCATTGGCCGGAATTGAAGATCCTGAATTAAAAAGAAAAGCCATTGGTAGAGTTTTCATAGAAGTATTTGATGATGAATCCAACCAAATAAAAGACGTGAAATGGTTGGCTCAAGGTACCATTTATCCTGATGTAATTGAATCTGTTTCTGTAAAAGGACCTTCTGCAACTATAAAATCACACCATAATGTGGGTGGTTTACCAGATTACATGAAATTAAAAATTGTTGAACCTCTAAGAATGCTTTTCAAAGATGAAGTTCGACGAGTAGGAGCAACATTAGGAATAGATTCAGCTTTATTAGGCCGTCATCCTTTTCCAGGACCTGGT
>CALPLL020000117.1 GCA_943324395.2 Rhizobium sp. Q54 | reverse complement strand
TTCATGGAAAATAGAATATGCAGCATCAGCAGTTCTTGGATTTACTTGTTTAGAATATTTATTAAACATCTTAAAAACATCATGTAATTCTGGTCTTGATTGTGCTTCTTGCAAAGCACTTTGGGTTACCAACCAAACAGAAAGACCGGTATTAAGCCCGCTCAATGCACCCCAATAAAAACCTAAAGGGACATTAATTTGGTAGTATGGCTTTGTCCAAGTTTGATCCATTTCTGCAGCAGAAAACAATTGTAATCCTTGAGGATTAATTAGATAAGGGGTCCAAGTAGTTTTGAAATCTAATTCGTCTGAAAGATGATGTCCCCTTGCATAAGCTCCGCCTTTTGTTCCGAAACCATAAGTAACGTTATTTAATACCCATTGCCATTCTAAAGGTTCGTCAACAGGATCAATATTATTAAATAGAAGCCCAATTTGCGTACTAGTATTCCCAGTATTAAATGCTAATCTAAATTTCTCGAATACTTCTAGGCGAAATGCACGCCATTGATTGTCGGAGATAGTGTAAGAGGAGTTAAGGGGAGTTCCCTTATAGGCCACTTCATCACCTGTGCATCCAGTTTTTACTTGAATATATGCAATTCGATTAAAAAGATTTGCTGGTAGTGATCGTAAGAAATTACCAAAATTGCTTATCATATTGAAATAATACGTTTTATAGTCAGTATCTAAATAATATGGATATTGTGTCCAATTTGGATGTTGTGTATCATTAGTAATTACTCTAGGTACACCATTTGCATAAAGCCATGCTGGGGAATCTGGTCCAACTCCTACGCTTATGTTTACCATCTGATTATTATTGTTGGCTCTTTGTAATATGGTTTGAATTTCAGACCAATTGTATTGAACGGAGTTAATTGATTGTACATCTTCCCAGTTTACATCGGCGCTTATTCCTTTCAAATAGTTGTAATCAGCATTAACTGAAATGTCATAAGCATTTGATCTGTCCCAAACGCCATAGGAATTAACTGGTAAAATAATACTTTGAGCATGAACAGATACTGTCCATAATATAAATATAATTGTTTTAATTGAATAGTTTTTAACTTGTTTTTTCATTTAGAATTAAATTTTTTCAACCTCTTTTATGACGATAAAGTCACTTCAACTTTTTTAATACAAAAGATTTTTTTATAATGATTTCATATTCTCGCACAATTCATAAAATGATTTATTCCCTTCGTATTTTATGATTTTAGAATGACGGCCTTCCAAAAGAACAGGACTTGTTTTTTCTAAAGCTTTCAATTCATATTCTTTAGGTTTATCACCCCAATTGAAAACTCCAAGGTATATGTCTTTATCCTTTCGTGCAATTATTAACTCGAAACCATCCTGCTTGTTAGTACCATGCTTCCAAAAATCTAATGGCACTGTTTCTTGCATTGTTGGAAAATCAAAAACTTCCTTCACTAATGCTTTACGTTCAGGACGAAGTATCATCAAATTATCACTTTGTAATCGGGCAGTTCCGTATAGTTTATTAAAATCAGCCCACATTTGAGCTTCATTCATTGTCATACTATGTCCGTGTTTTACATCTTCTTTGGACACAGTTGAGTCTTCGTCTATGGATTCTCTAAAAACTAAGTAATCGGCATCGCCATTAAATACCTTACCACTCAGGTAAAAGTTACTTAAATTACCCAAACAACGCTCTGGAAAAGCTTGGTATATAGGATTGATGTCTCCACCGGTTCGCATGCCATCGACAAACCCAATAGTTGGACCAAAAACAGCGGAACAGCCTAAGAAATAGACATCATTACCCATGGCTTCCCGCATGGTTTTCATTCCCAAACGAAAACGTTCTACACCAGTAATTGTTGGATCGTAGGCTTTAAAACTCTTAACATGTTTATTTTTAAGTTTGATATCATTCTCGAGACCATAACGCATAAAATCGACCTTGAAATAACGAATTCCCCAATTATCCTTCATGTTTTTTATACAATCTGCTATATGTGCTCTTGCTCCTGGATGGGAATAATCAAAGTAAATATAATGCATAACTTTGTCTGATTTTTCATTCTCTTCAACAACTAACTTACCATCCTGATCATGAAGAAAGTACTCAGGATGAGTTTTATAAATTTCAGATGCTTCATCACCTCTAAACCCATCAAAATGTATTCCTGGAGTTTTTCCTTCTGACACAATTCGGCTAACAATCTCCTTGACTCCGCCTGGTAAAAGACCTGAGTTTAAAGTTTTATAATCTCCTCGTTCAGCCCACCATCCTCCATCAATTTGTATCATATTTGCCTTTGGAGCCAAAAGATTCAATTGGTCCATGTTACCATATATATCTTTTTGGGTAAAAACTCTACCATAATAATCCCAAGTTGCCCAACCTCTAAAATCGGCTGGTTTAAGCTTAGTAATATTATTTTCGATAGCTATCGCTGATCCAAATTGATCAAGTAATTCAAGCCAATTTTTGGAACTTCTAAGAACGATTTGTTCGTATTGTATTGTTTGGCCTGGTTTTAATTGTTTACCTTCTCCATCAGACCATATTTCGAAAGCACCTTGATTTAATGTGAAATTCGGCATAAATATTCTCCAAGAAGTGGAGCCAGCAAATAAATATTGACCGTCTGATAATCTTATCATCTCATACATGTTACTTGAACTACGATTGGTTTGGCTTCCTAACTTCTGTTTAAGTAAAGGTGTACGCCCCATGCAACTTCCCCCAAAAACCACATCCAAGTTGTCAGTCAACTGGGCTTCAATCGGAATGCTAACAGTAATTTTTTCTATTTTAATTGGTTTATTGCCATTATTTGATATCGATATTGTTAACTGTAGAAAGTCATTCTCAATTTTTTTAAAGTTTTTAGTAGTCGATACTGTTCCATTAGCATTAACATCAACTCTAATCTCTTTCCATTGCTGCGTTGTTTGGGCAAAAGACATAAAAAAGTTTAATAATACAATTGAAATTGTAGTAACTATTTTTATTTTTTTCTTTTTCATATTTATTACAATTAATTTATTATTTGCTTTTGAAAAATTTTGTGAATAAACAATTTTGATTCATTTTACAAATTAAGACTCGATTTTAATTACCATACTTATTTTGTAATTATTATTAAACTCAAATTTTTATCTTAATTTAATCGTGTAAGCAAATTTACTATATACTTAATTTTAGATAGTGGCAAATAGTCTCATTTTTAGTATGGATTTGTTTCATTTACTAAATGAGCTACTTAAGTTAACAATTAAAACTAATATTTGGTTAATTTGAAAATGTAATAGTTATAAATAGTTTTAACTATTTAAATTGATTTTTATCAATAAAAAAAGAGACGGATCGATTTAAAATAGAAATAGCCTCTTTTATAATTATTGTATCGTTAAAGTAGGATTTTTGATTATCCCCTTTAAAGATTTAGGCTACACTAATTTAAACTTGAAAAATAAAAATGCAATAGGTCTTTTTGTAACATTATTTCCGGACATAACATCTTAGAAAATTAATTTTTCGGGGTGTTCTTCATAATTTCAATCATATGAAAAACATCATCCTCATTATCCTCATTCACCAAGGAGAAATCGCTATTACGGGGGCCTTTATTTGTAAACGCACCATCCAAGATGGTGATGCTTTTGCTTACCCATTTACAACTATTGGTTTTGATTATAGTAGTTGCTATTTTATCTGGATTAGATGTGGAATCATAATGAACAGAGAATTTGTCAATACCCTTATCCAGATAGATGATTTTTAAAGTAATTGACCTCTTTGTGGAAAGAAAATTGTCGTCAAGATCAAAACTCATCCTGTTTCGCCCACTTGTATTTTCAAATGACCGAGCATATCGACCAAAAGGCTGATTTGTGGGACCAACCCGCCATAACCCGACACTAGTATCATTCGCGTCAATTTGTTTAATAAACCGGCTATAGTTTCTGGCAATGAGCTCGAATCCTACATCATTCATTGCCTTGGCTTCATAAAGATAATTGGACCCAGATAGGGAAGTAGCGGCATGTAGATCACCAACTTTAGCTCCGTATTTATTGAATTCCGCTTCAATTTTATTAACTCGCTCAGCGTTGCTCTGTGCAGCCTTTCCATATTTTTCCTCAGGAAAGCGAACGGTATCGGCACTATCGAGTACATCACGAAGTGCGATAAAGGCATATTGGCTGCTCTGCGGTTGTTTGTAATAAGAATAGCGACTGGCAAAAGCAAAGCCTTCATCGTATTTACCTGTTTTTACAGTGTTATAATCAACCTCCCAAAGATCAAGCCCTCTATCCACTGTGGAAATAGCGGTCCAATAATAATTCCAAATTGGATTTTCCAGGAATATCTCGCTCTGCCCGAATTTGGAAAACTCGCCACGCACAAACTCTGGTTTATTGCCATTCAAGCCGAAAAAAGAGGGGCGTAGTTCATTATCTTGGACAATTTCTCCATTAGTTTGATAACCAATTGCAATGGTAAATTGCTGTTTTCGGAGCTCAATCGAATAGTTTTGGCGAAGCCAATTTGCATAAAGTAATTCACCTGCTTTTGCAGCCTTAGCACCCTTTAATTCTTCAGGATTACTTTCATTATCCACATTAAACAGGAATCGGATATGTTTTAGTTCTGGCTTATCGAAGGCTTCGTAGAAACGTTTAGTAGCTCTACTGCAAAATTCTAAATATTGCTGAGCATTAATTTTAAATCTCTGATCAATGGGTGTGCCTTTGTAAAGTTGTCTATCACCCGTAGATCCAAAAGCCGGCTGGATAAAAGCAAATACGTTTCTCTCCTTTTCAGATAGTGAAGCAATATGATCCGCCAGCTTGCCGATAAAACGATGGAAGTAATTGATATAGTTTTGATCGAGGTAATATGGAAAAAAATCTTTTCCTTTACCACCTTTTACAGCCACTTTGGGAACCCCTTGTTCATAAATCCATTCAGGAGAATGAGGACCAGTCCATAATACTAAATAGTAATAATACTTCCCTTTTACAGCATTTTGGATTTGATAATCCATTTTCGACCAGTCATACACCTCTGTGCTTGTCTCTATATCCGCCCACTTAACTCTATCGGCAGCTCCTTTAATGAAAGGAAATCTTTCTGTATCTATCTTTTCACTCTTACAATTTGTAAAGAATCCAGCCCACTGTGGTCGCTCGAAATCTTTTTTTTCATTTCCCTTTTTTTGTGAAAATATCAATTGTGAAAGGCATAATAAAAATAATAATAGAATAACCTCTTTTTTAGTTCTTTTAAGTTTCATAAAACTAATTATTACTTTTATCTTTTTTTCTCTTTTCCCTTTTTTCTGATTTATCTTCTCTTTTCCCTTTCTTCTCTTTATCACCCTCAACGGCGTTTTCATCTTTGTTATATTTGGTTCCTTTAGCACTACCCTTGAAAGCACGATTCTCTTCTTGAGGTCGTAATAAAGGAAGTTTTTGTTCTCCTCGATGAACCTCTACAAGGCTAAATATATCATCTTTATCATCTGCATTCAATAGTACAAAGTCAGCACCTTTTGTTCCTGCATTTTTGAAAACGGCATCGTTAATAGTTATCACTTCATGATGCCATTTTTTGTCCCCTTTTCCGGTTACAGTCATTGCTGTTTTCATGGTTTTAGATCCTGCATCGTAATCAAGTTTCCATTTAGAACCTTCAATGGCATCATACCAAACCACAGTTACCGTCATTACTTTAGGTTTATTATCTTGTGAAAAACCTTTATGAAGTTTAAAGTACATTGCATCTTTCCCCGTGGCGTGTTCAAATCCTCTCGCAAATCTTGAATAAATAGAGGAGGTAGTCGTAATCGGTCCGCCCACTCGCCATAATGGAATTGAAGTAGCATCTGGTTCAATTTGATAGAGTAATCTTGAGTAATTATCGGGCCAAATTTCCCAACCAGCATCATTAAATCCATTTTGGTC
>CALPLL020000116.1 GCA_943324395.2 Rhizobium sp. Q54 | reverse complement strand
GTTCGAGATACCAAGCATTTATATAAATCTAAAGAGATTGTGTTTGCTTTAACTGGTAAAGTAAATGCCATGATTAAAGCACATAAAACCGATACTCAGCCTTTCTTTGGCTGCGGATCTGATTTTGAAGAGCGTTATTGGATGGCTTTGCTAAGGCAAGTACTCGTGGATGGTTTGTTGTCAAAAGATATTGAAACCTACGGTATCATTAAAATTACCGATAAAGGTCTAGATTTTATTGAAAATCCAAAATCATTTATGATGTCGGAAGATCATGAATATAATGAAACTGAAGACGAAGCAATTGTAACTGCCGCAAAATCTTCTGGGGTTGCCGATGAAACTTTAATGGTAATTTTAAGAGATTTACGTAAAAAAGTAGCTAAAAAATTAGGAGTTCCTCCATTTGTTGTTTTTCAAGATCCTTCATTAGAAGATATGTCACTAAAATATCCAGTTTCTATGGATGAAATGAGTAATATTCATGGTGTAGGGGAAGGAAAAGCTAAAAAATATGGTAAAGAATTCGTTGATGTAATCAGTAATTACGTTGAAGAAAATGATATTCTACGACCTGATGATTTAGTGGTAAAATCAACGGGAGCCAATTCATTGAACAAGTTGTACATTATTCAAAATATTGATAGAAAACTAAATCTTGATGATATTGCCAGCGGTAAAGGCTTGAATATGGAAATGTTGATTAAAGAAATGGAACAAATTGTCTATTCAGGAACTAAGTTGAATATTAAATATTGGATTGATGAGATTCTTGATGACGACCAGCAAGAAGAAATTCATGAATATTTTATGGAATCTGATTCTGATAGTATTGAAGATGCTTTGAAAGAATTTGACGGCGAATACGATATCAATGAATTGCGATTAATGCGAATTAAATTCATTAGTGAAGTTGCGAATTAGACTTGATTAATAAACCTCACCACGATGCGGCTTTAAACGGTCTCGAACAGCGATCATTTCACTTTCATTGACAACCATAAAAGCAATAGAATGGAATTCATTTACTATTGAAAAACCCGTAATATCCAGGTCTAATTTTTCAGTATCTATATATTGTTTAAGGTGAATCACGTGATGTTCTGCAGTTTTTTCAGCCGCCGCACCTCTAAAATCCCATATAAGTTTTATTTGTCTTGACATGATTTTTTTGTTGTGACAAAGGTATGTTTTTTACAACAATAGGTACAAAGCTTTTATCTTAGAATTTTAAAATCTATTATCTCTTCATCTATTATTTCTTCGTCTATTATCTCTTCGTCTATTATCTTTCAGTCTATCATCTAATTATCTCTTCACCTATTATCTCGTTATTAATCCATACCAAATTACTACTTTTGCAAATAGATTAATAAAATAAATAATGTCTCAAGAACTTCTGCTTCAAGTAGCCCCAGAAATTGCAGTTAATGATCAGCTTATTAAGGAACAAGTAGCGAAATTAATTCGTGTTTCTGTAGCTGATATTAAACACATTTCTATATTGAAGCGCTCCATTGACGCGCGTCAAAAGGCAATTAAAATTAATCTAAAAGTTGCAATCTATTTTCAAGAAGACGAATTTATTGAAGAAAAGATCCAATTACCAGACTACAAAAATGTATCTAATTCTCTCGAAGTTATAGTTGTTGGAGCAGGGCCAGCGGGACTTTTTGCTGCATTGCAATTAATAGAATTGGGCTTAAAGCCAATAGTAATTGAACGTGGAAAAGACGTTCGTGGTCGTCGTCGTGATCTAAAAGCAATTAATTTAGAACATATTGTTAATGAAGACAGCAATTATTGTTTTGGCGAAGGAGGAGCAGGAACGTATTCTGACGGAAAATTATATACTCGGTCAAAAAAAAGGGGAGACGTTACTCGAATATTAGAATTATTAGTTGGTTTTGGAGCTTCGGATGATATATTAATAGAAGCGCATCCGCATATTGGGACAAATAAATTACCCAAAATCATTCAAGACATTCGAGAGAAAATAATTGAAATGGGAGGGAAGGTGCTTTTTGAAACTCGACTTACCGATATAATTATAAAAAATAATGAAGTTCAAGGAATTGTAACTCAATCCGGTGATACCCTACTTTCCAATAAAATCATTTTGGCAACGGGACATTCCGCTAGGGATATTTTCGAACTATTAGACCAAAAAAAGGTTTTTATCGAAGCTAAACCATTTGCCTTGGGCGTAAGGGCAGAACATCCTCAAAGCTTAATTGACAGCATTCAATATAGTTGCGATTACCGTGGGGAATTGTTACCGCCGGCACCTTATTCTATTGTAAAACAAGTAGGAGGTAGGGGAATGTACTCCTTTTGTATGTGTCCGGGTGGGGTAATTGCGCCATGTGCTACAAGTCCTGGTGAAGTAGTGACTAATGGTTGGTCGCCCTCAAAAAGAGATCAAGCTACAGCAAATTCAGGAATTGTTATCGAATTAAAATTAGAAGATTTCGCTCCCTATTCTAAATTTGGTGCTTTAGCTGGTTTAGAATTTCAAAAGAGTATTGAGAAAAAAGCTTGGCATTTAGCAGGGGAATCTCAAAAAGTTCCTGCGCAAAGAATGGTCGATTTTACTAAGAATCAAGTTTCTTCTGAAATTCCAAAAACGTCTTATGTGCCTGGTACCACTTCTGTTGAAATGGGTGCTGTTTTTCCAGGGTTTTTATCGCAAATATTAAGAGAAGGGTTTTCGGAATTTGGAAAATCGATGAAAGGTTATTTGACCAATGAAGCTATTTTACATGCGCCGGAATCGAGAACTTCATCGCCAGTTAGAATACCGCGAGATCCTATTTCATTGGAGCATATTCAAATAAAAGGATTATATCCTTGTGGAGAGGGAGCTGGTTATGCTGGTGGAATAATTTCTGCAGCAATTGATGGTGAAAAATGTGCAATTCAGATATTTGAAGCACTTAATTCATAAATAAAGCACCTCACTAGGACGAAAACGTTTGATTTAAAATTATTTTCTCTAAAAACTCCATTTTACTTTCAATAATGCATTTTTTTTGTACTTATTATAATATAATTATGATAATGATAATTCGATTATCTTTTAACTTAATTTATTTATAATTAGCAACTTACAATAAGAATTATTTGTAAATTTGCAAAAAAAAGACCTCATGAGTTTTATACCTGAAGAATTTAAGATTGTCGCACCTTTATTGCAAAACACCTATCTAGTTAATGGAGAATTAAAAGAATGGAAGGGACCTACTACCAATGTTTATTCTACTATTTCATCTACTGAAAATTACGAACCTACTTTTTTGGGAACTATTCCAACCATGGGAAATAATGAAGCTCATGAAGTGGTTCAAGCTGCGGTAGATGCCTATGATAACGGTCAGGGAAATTGGCCAACAATGAAAGTGGCGGATCGAATTAAATGCATGGAAAATTTTGTTAATCAAATGAAATTAACGCGCAATGAAGTAGTTAAATATTTGATGTGGGAGATAGGAAAATCACTTCCGGATTCGGAAAAAGAATTCGATCGTACTGTAGAATACATAGTGGATACAATTGAGGATTATAAAAAATTAGATAGAAATAGCGCACGTTTTACTAAAAGCCAAGGCATTAATGCAATGGTTCGTCGGGGACCTTTAGGGGTTGTTTTGTGTCTGGGACCATATAATTACCCTTTAAATGAAACGTTTTCACTTTTAATTCCCGCAATTATTATGGGAAATACGGTCATTTTTAAACCTGCAAAACACGGCGTTTTATTAATTTCGCCATTATTGGAAGCCTTTAGAAGTAGTTTTCCTAAAGGAGTTATCAATATCGTTTATGGTCGTGGTCGCGATGTGGCTTCTCCAATAATGCAATCTGGAAAAATTTCCATATTAGCTTTAATTGGAAATAGTAAATCGGCAATCGCGTTACAAGATCAACACCCAAATAAAAATAGATTACGACTTATTTTAGGATTAGAAGCTAAAAATCCTGCAATTGTTTTGGCTGATGCCGATTTAGATTTGGCAATTCAAGAATGTGTTTCTGGAAGTTTGTCTTTCAACGGGCAACGTTGTACGGCATTAAAAATATTGTACGTTCATGAATCTATTGTAGATGAGTTCAATCGAAGATTTGCAGAGAAAGTTGATACACTTAATTATGGAAATCCTTGGGACAAATCAGTTTTTTTAACTCCATTGCCAGAAAAAGAAAAACCGGCCTACATTCAAGAATTAATTGATGACGCCACAAGCAAAGGTGCGAAAGTTATCAATGCTAAAGGAGGACAACATTCTGATAATTATATTTTCCCAGCTATTTTATATCCTATAAATAAGCAAATGAGGGTTTACCATGAAGAACAATTTGGACCAGTAGTTCCTATAATTACTTTTAAAGACATACAAGAACCACTTAACGATATGGCAGAATCAAACTATGGTCAGCAGGTGAGTTTGTTTGGAAAAGATATAAAAACAATTGCGCCGCTAATTGACACATTAGTGAATTTGGTTACCAGAGTAAATCTTAATAGTTCTTGTCAGCGTGGTCCCGATGTTTATCCATTTACCGGAAGAAAAGATTCAGCTGTAGGAACATTAAGTATTCACGATGCTCTTCGTTCTTTTTCTATTCGAACATTTGTTGCTTCAAAAGACAATGAATATAACAATGAAATTTTACAAAAATTATTGAATAGTAAAGAATCTAATTTCATCAATACTGATTACATTCTATAATAACATTCTTACAAAACTTAATAAACTGCAATTTTAATTTATTATTAATTTGCAGTTTTTTTTGAACATTCAACAGTCGTTAAAAATATTCTACAATTTCTATTTCTAATGAATTACCATTTCTTTTTTTGTATTTTTGACTGGCAATAAATAATCTATGGTAGAAGAAAGAGTAATATTGGTAAATGAATTGGATGAGCCAATTGGAACAATGGAAAAAATGGAAGCGCATAAAAAAGCGGTTTTGCATCGTGCTTTTTCTGTTTTTATTTTAAATAAAAATAATGAAATCATGCTTCAGCAAAGGGCGCATCATAAATACCATTCTCCTTTATTATGGACCAATACTTGCTGTAGTCATCAACGTGTAGGTGAAACCAATATCGAAGCTGGAACTAGAAGGTTGCGAGAAGAAATGGGATTTGAAGCAGATTTGAAAGAATTATTTCATTTTATATACAAAGCTCCATTTGATAATGGATTAACAGAACATGAATTAGATCATGTAATGATTGGTTATTTCGAAAATGAACCTGAAATAAATATTGAGGAAGTTGAAAGTTGGAAGTGGATGAAAATTGAAGATATTAAAGAAGATATGATTCAAAATCCAGAAATTTATACCATTTGGTTCAAAATAATATTCGATGAATTTTACCATTACATTGAAGATCATAAAATATAAAGTAGCACGATGAAAGTAACTATTAGTAGAAAAGCTCATTTTAATGCAGCCCACCGTTTGTATAGAAAAGACTGGACATTTGAAAAAAATGATGCCGTTTTTGGTAAATGCAACAATCCAAATTTCCATGGGCACAATTATGAAATGATTGTTAGTGTTACAGGTCCAATTGATCCAGAAACAGGATATGTTATGGATGTAAAAATTCTTTCCGATTTAATTAAAGCAGAAATTGAAGATAAATTTGATCACAAAAATCTGAATTTGGATGTTCCTGAATTTCTAGATTTAAATCCGACCGCTGAGAATATTGCAGTTGTGATTTGGAATAAAATTCGAAATAGAATCGACTCAAAATTCGATTTAGAAGTTGTATTATATGAAACTCCTCGTAATTTTGTAACCTATAAAGGCGAATAATGAATTTAAAAATTGGTGATAAAGCACCGTCTTTTGTTGCAATTGATGCCAATGGAACTTCATTTGACAGCAAAGATATTATTGGTAAAAAACCAGTTGTAATTTATTTTTATCCAAAAGACAATACGCCAGGTTGCACCATGCAAGC
>CALPLL020000115.1 GCA_943324395.2 Rhizobium sp. Q54 | reverse complement strand
TTTGAGAAACAACTTTTTATCGATTGTAAAAATACAATTTCAAATCGTACATTTGCATTATGTCTAACAATTTACTTTCAAATATCAATTCTCCATCCGATTTACGGCTTCTTGACGAAGGGCAACTTCCTCAATTGGCTCAAGAGTTGCGCGATTTTATTATTGATATTGTTGCCGTAAAAGAAGGGCATTTGGGAGCAAGTTTGGGCGTTATAGAATTAACTATTGCCCTACATTTTGTTTTCGATACTCCAAATGATTTGTTGGTTTGGGACGTGGGACATCAAGCCTATGGGCATAAAATCCTTACCGGTAGAAGAGAAAATTTTCACACCAACCGACAACTGAACGGGATTTCAGGATTTCCAAAACGCAGTGAAAGCAATTTTGATACTTTCGGTGTTGGCCATTCGTCAACTTCAATATCAGCTGCTCTAGGAATGGCAATTGCTTCCAATTTGAAAGGTGATTTGAACAAACAACATATTGCTGTAATCGGCGACGCCTCTATAGCTTCCGGGATGGCGTTTGAAGGATTGAATCACGCCGGAGTTACCGATGCCAATTTATTAGTGATTCTGAACGATAACGCCATTGGAATTGATCCAAGTGTTGGCGCTCTAAAAAACTATTTGACTGCCGTTAAAGAAGGGAAAAATCCAAGGGAAAACAACATGATCAAATCCCTAAATTTTGATTATTCTGGTCCAATTGATGGAAACGATATTTATGCAGTTCTGAGAGAATTAAAACGATTACAAAAAATAAAAGGACCAAAATTCCTTCACATTATTACTACAAAAGGGAAAGGACTTCAACAAGCCGAAGACAACCAAGTGCAATACCACGCCCCTGGGAAATTTGATAAAATTACGGGAGATATCATTCTAAAATCGGAGCAGCATTTACCCCCAAAATACCAAGACGTATTTGGATTAACACTATTAGATTTGGCTAAAGCCAATGAAAAAATAATTGGAATTACACCTGCAATGCCTTCGGGAAGTTCCCTTAAATTCATGATGGATGAGTTTCCAAAACGTGCTTTTGATGTTGGAATTGCCGAACAGCACGCGGTAACTTTAGCCGCAGGAATGGCTACACAAGGGATGATTGTTTTTTGTAACATCTATTCTACTTTTTTACAACGCGCTTACGATCAAGTTATTCACGATGTTGCTTTGCAAAATCTTCCAGTAATTTTCTGTTTGGACAGAGCGGGGTTGGTTGGCGAAGATGGCGCTACACATCATGGTGTTTTCGATTTGGCTTATTTGCGATGTATTCCCAACTTGATTGTGTATTCGCCGATGAACGAAATTGCTCTTCGGAATATTTTATATACTGCCCAATTGGGCATGAATCACCCTATTGCAATTCGTTACCCAAGAGGTCGAGGGCAAATTGTGAATTGGCAAAAGCCATATAAAAAATTGGAAATTGGCAAAGCTAATTATTTAAAAGAAGGAACGATTACCGCAGTTTTATCCAATGGACCAATAGGAAACACAGTTACATTGGCATTAGCTAAACTAAACAATCCAGAAACGATTGCTCACTATGATTTTGCATTTGTAAAACCACTTGACGAAATCACATTACATAGTATTTTCAATCAATTCGAAAGAATAATCACTATTGAAGATGGAGTAATAAAAGGCGGTTTTGGAAGTTCCATTTTAGAATTTGCATCACAAAACAACTATTCCAACCCATTTCTAAATTTGGGAATTCCAGATGAATTTATCGAACAGGGAACTATTGAGGAATTACATCGATATTGTAAAATGGATTTGGAAAGTATAATTTCAATTTTATCATAAAAAAAATCCAACCATTTTCATGATTGGATTTTTAATAAAACTATTATATACTAGTTTTTGATTATCTTTTGAGAATAATTTAAATCCTCTCCAGAAACTCTGAGCACATAAATTCCAGATTCTACTGCTTTTAAATCAATTGCTTTTTCTGAATTGAACAATTCGTTTTTAGCAGTATAAACTTCTCTTCCGTTTAAATCAACTACTTGAATATTCACTTTTCCAGAATATTGACTGATGTTGATATTAAACACTCCGTTTGAAGGATTTGGAGAAATTGAAACTCCTTTTTTGTTGGAGAAATCTTCATTTGCCAATGTTGCAGAAGTAAATAATCCAGAGAAAACCCCTCTTCCATAAGTAGAAGCATATACGGAATCGTCATTTCTTAAATCTAAATCGGTAACTTTTACGTTACTCATTCCGTTGAAAGATTGATACCAAACTGGAGAAGCAGTGTCAAATGTAGAAGTGAACCAAACACCAAGTTCGGTTCCAATAATCACTTCGTTTGGCTTCAAAGGGTTTTGTAAAATACATTTAACAGGCATATCAGGTAGATTTCCTTCTTTGTTTTCCCAAGTATTTCCTCCATCAGAGCTGTACCAAACATTTACCACATTGTAGTTGTGGAAAGTTACGAAAATATCATTATTTGAAGCTCCAAATTCTGCATCTGAAATACTTCCTATAAATTCAGGTCCAGTAATATCTGTCCAAGTTACGCTGGCAACTGTAGTTGTATTTGCATTTGCCGATCGTATCAATTTACCATTTTTTAATCCAGCTAATAAAACTGTACCGGAAGAAGCGTGTTTAGAAACAGTTAATGCGGTTACATAAGTTGTAATTAAAGCATTTGTAATTGTTGATTTAACAGGAGCTGTTGCAGTAGTAGGTTTCGTATTGGTATAACGTCTAATTCCGTATGTACCGTCTGTTGCATTTCCATAATCGGCATACAATATATCTCTAGTAGAATCCAACGCCATTTGAGCAATGAATGCACCGTTTTCAGTACTTTCACTATTTAACAATTTTGAACTTCCTGTTGTCGTTCTAGAATAGATACTTTGATTCCATACATAATTGGTAATCATGTACTTATCAGCACCTTGATCAAATAAACTGATTCCTCCATCTCCACCTTGTACTCTAGTGCTACTACTAGAAGTTCCGGTTACCCCAGAGAAATATTGGGAACCATTATCCTGTGCACCAGCAACAAAATGATCGTTTGTTAAACCGCTAACTGTAGAGGTTGGAGCAACACCAACGGCATAAAACTGAGTTACGTTAAATCCAGTGTTTCTGGCTTCAATTCCAGAATTTGCTGAAGCGGTAGTTAAACTTCCGCAGTAGTAAACGCCTCCATCAGTTCCAAAAACCACAGAATTGGTATTACCTGGTTTAAAAGTAATTGCATGGTGGTCAGAGTGAACCGATGATCCTGAATTCCATGTTGAAATTTGATTCCAAGTTGTTGCACCATCGGCAGATCGGAACAAGTCAATTCCTCCAACACATAAAATTTGATCGTTACTAGGATCCGCTTCAATTACTAAATCGTACCAAGCTTGAGCACCAGTAAATCCATAAGTATCAGTTCTAGCAGCAGGGTTTAAAGTTACTGCTGGTAAAGCAGGAATTGTAGTAGTTGCAAATCCATCAGTGGTTTTAATTATTTGAACTTCAATCCCCTGTGTTGCAGAAGCTTGTCTTAACTGAGCTAAAACATAAATTAGGTTTGGGTTGGTTGCTGAAGCTTCAATTTCTGTTCTTTGTCCACCACCATTTGCCGTAACGGTATATTTATCGATAAATGTTGCTCCACCATCAGCAGAACAAAATACTTTTCCACCACCGTCGCCGCGAGAAAAACTAGTTTTCGTAGCTACCCAAATTTTATTATCGGCACCAATTTCTATATCGTTAGGGCAATGTTTGTTGCCCGCCGGGGTAAGAGGTAGGTTTAATAAATTCCAAGAAGTTCCACCATTATTAGTTTTATAAACTCCATAATTGTTAGCTCCCATATAGGTTGTAGCATTGGCATCACCGTAGTAAGAATCCGCAACCGCTACAAATACCTCAGAAACCCCTGCGTTATTTCTAATGGCAATTTTATTGATGTGTTGCGCTCCAGGAACGACATTACCTGACACAGCTCCCGGAATACTTGGGTTTAAAGTAACGTTAACTACTCCGCTGGCTAAAGCAGCTTCAATCAAATTTCCATCTGTCATAGTAATCATAATTGAAGGAATTGTAGTTGCAAGAGCATTAGCGTCGGTTCCTCCCATTGAAATAGGTGGTCCAGAAATATTATTCATCATTATAACTGCAATTGCACCTGCGTCTTGGGCAAATTTTATTTTATCAGAAAAAGGACAACTACCTCTTCTAATTAGGGCTATTTTTCCTATAAGTGACCCAACTGCTGAAGCGGCACAACCAAGAGAAGTTGGGACAGAGGCACCATCATTAACTAATACGATGTTAGCTGTGATTGGAGTAGTTACTGCTACTCCAAAAGCAGTATTAGGAATACATGGGTATACTCCCGCAACACTTGTAGGGCTGTTAACTGTTAAATTTGCGGCCGTCGTAAAAATTGTAGAACCAGAAATTCCACCAAAAACTTTGGTCCAAGTTGTACCTCCATTAATTGATTTCCAAACTCCATCTCCACCTGCGTCACCTGTTGTCCAAGATTCTCCGGTTCCAACATAAAAAACATTGGTATTATTTGGATCGTAAGCAAGGCAAGAAACATTTAGATTATCAGAAATATTCACTCTTGTCCAGGTAGATGATGCATTAGAAATAGCAGTATTTTTCCATAAACCACCGCTTACTCCACCTGCAAAAACAGTTTCACGAGTTGGGTCGTTTGGATCAAACATAATAGCTCTTGTTCTTCCCCCTACGTTTGTTGGCCCTCTTTCTACCCAGCTGTTATCTACTGCGTCACCAGGGACTCTTCCAGTTGAAAGAATTCGTTGTCTTGCTTCTAATAAATCTTTTCTAATTATCTCTATATTTTCAGGAGTTGGTCTTCCTAAAACAGGATTCATAGTTAATTCCCACTCACTTTCATAATATTTATTTGGGGGAACTCCATTTTTACCAACTTCTTCTTTTGATAAGTTAGCAGTTTTTGAAAATGGGCTATGACTTTGGTAATAAGCCAATTTTTTTCTAAGTTCGAGTGTTTTTTTACTTGGTTTGGCTTTTATGTTTTTTTCAATTGTGGCAGATAATCCTTTAGATTCTTTTTCTTTTTTTGTTTGAGAATACCCCGACACAATAAACAAAATAGAGAAAATCGAAATAAGTAGTTTGTTTTTCATAATGTTAGTTTGAAATTTTTAAGTTCGTAAATATAAGAATATCATTTGTTAATGCAAATAATAGAAACATAATAGTTTTAAATTTAACTTTTTGAAGCATTAATTGTATTAAATAAAATGTAAGCATTTCCGTCCGTTAACAAAGAAATAAAATGACATATATGGAGTAATCTATCATATAAATTGTCTTTTTCAACTCTGAATTTTTCGGGAAGCAATTGCATAACTAAACTATCAAAATTTGACGCTTTTCCTTCATAATTATTATTGAAAGCAGTAATAAATTTATCCAGAAGTGTATTTATTATCTGATAACCCGTCAATTCTTTTTCAATAACTTCTCGGCTTTTATAAATATTTTTCACACTCAATTTGATAATATCATCCATTTGTGCTTTGTATTTACTTTTATCGGTAAGTGCATAAGGGAATTTTCCGTTTAAAATTGCTTCTTCATTTTCAATAAATACATTAACAGCATCATTTATCAAACTACCAATAGCAATAGCGCGCAAATAACTAATACGATCTTCTTTAGAAGTTAAAGTGTTGTATTTATTAGTGTCAATACTGTCTTTAACCAAATTAATTAGGTATTCCAATGCATAATCTTCAGAAACCAAACCAAGGTTGATCCCGTCCTCAAAGTCAATAATGGTATAACAAATATCATCAGCGGCTTCAACTAAATAGGCCAAAGGGTGTCTTTCAAAACCAACATCTTTACCTGATTTATTTGGAATCATCCCTAATTCTGAAGCAACTTCTTTAAAAAAGGCCACATCAGATTGAAAAAAGCCATATTTTTTATCGGCAATTGCTGAGGTTGGTTTTTTTGGCAAACTCTCTTTAGGATATTTCATAAAC
>CALPLL020000114.1 GCA_943324395.2 Rhizobium sp. Q54 | reverse complement strand
CCTCCACCTTGACCACCATTTTCAAAGGCTTGATGTCCGTATTGATCGTATTTAGCTTTCTTTTGAGGGTCGCTCAAAATTTCGTAGGCTTCGGCTGCTTTCTTAAAGTTATCTTCTGCAACGGCATCACCTGGATTTTTGTCAGGGTGAAATTCGATTGCTTTTTTTCTATAGGCTTTTTTTATTTCGGCTGCATCTGCATTTCTTGAAATGCCTAAAATTTCGTAAAAATCTTTTTTCATTTTATGATGTCTTAATCAAACTTAGGCCGTTAAGGCAATTATTAAGTCTATTAGATTTAGTTTCCAATTACTACTTTAGGAAAACGAATAATTTTATCTCCTAATTTGTATCCTTTTTCAAGAACGTCAACAATTTTTCCTTTCAAATTTGGGGAAGGAGCTGGTATTTGAGTGATTGCTTCAGCAAAATCAGCATCAAATAAATCCCCAGCTTTCACAGTTACTTCTTCTAAACCTTTTGAGAATAATGTGCTTTTTAATTTATCATGAATCAATTCCACCCCTTTCAATAAAACTTCATCTTCCGATTTTTTTATTTCAATGATTGCTCTGTCAAAATCGTCTAAAACTGGTAAAATTGCTAATAAAACTTCTTGATTTGCGGTTTTGAATAAATCAATTCTTTCTTTTGAAGTTCTTCTTTTATAGTTTTCAAATTCAGCAAAAAGTCTTAAATGCTTGTCTTTTTCGTTTGCTAAATCTTGAGTTAATTGCTCTTCAACACTTAGTTCCTCAACATTTACTTGCTCCTCATTTTCATTGTTTTCCAATGCAGTTGCGTTAAGGTCTTGATCCATTTCAGTATTTTCAGTGGTCATTTTATCTTTATTTTTAAAAATATTTTTAAACATTATCTTTAGTTCTGTTCATTGGATAACAAAATTACTGCCAATTCCTTAAAAATGTCAAATTGTCACTATTTATTTTTTGATTAAAATTAAATAAATAAGGGTAATTGAAATGGATAAATATAATTTAACTAAAATTGAGCAAAACTTTAGTAAAAAATTAGGAATTAATGAAAGTCATTAAAGTAAATTTGTTTTATAAAAGGTTGGAATTTATTGTTTATGAAAAAATAATAAATTGGTTAAAATTATTAATTCAAATTTAAATATTGAAAAAAGCTCCGTAAATAACGGAGCTTTTTTTTTATGATAAAATATTTATCAATGCCTCATCGATTGATTTATATTTGAATTCAAAACCTTTATCTTCTATTTTATTAGCACTTAAGTTTCTATTTTCAAATAGTAATTCGTGCATTTCTCCCAGAATTAATTTCATGGCGAACTTTGGAACATTAGGCATAAAAAGAGGCTTTTTCAAGACTTTAGCAATCGAAAATGTTAGCTCTTCATTAGTGACTGGATTTGGAGAAACAGCATTATAGACTCCGTCTAAATTATTTTTTATTGCATAGAAATATAAAGCGGCAATGTCATGAATATGAATCCAAGATTGAATTTGTTTTCCAGATCCGAAAGAGGAACCCAAGCCTAGTTTTATTGTTTTTAACATTTCAACTAATGCACCTCCTTTGGCAGAAAGTACAATTCCTGTTCGAAGTTTACAAACTTTTAAGCCTAAAGAAGCAAATTTATCAGTGCTTTCTTCCCATTTTACAACTACATTTCCTAGGAAACTATCATTTACTTGAGTTGAATTTTCGTCGTAAACAATTGAATCACTGTTTGGATAAATAGAAGTTCCAGACGCAGATACAATTTGTTTTACTTGATTGGGATTGTTTTTAATTGCTTTAAAAAGTAATGCAGATGATAACAAACGACTTTCTATTATTTCTTGTTTGTAGGAATTAGTCCAACGCTTTGCAATATTTGCACCTGCTAAATTTATTATTGAATCTACGCCCATTAAGCAGTTTTCATCTATAATACCTTGCTCTGGGCTCCAATAAAAGCCATTATAATTTAATTCATTTACAATCTTTTTTTTAGATGTAGTGAGATAATTTACACTGATCCCGTTTTGAAGAAGTAATGAAACCAATTCTGTTCCTATTAAACCCGTTGCTCCTGTTATTAAAACTTTCATTTTTTATTTTCTAAACTTCAAAATTACGTTTAATATAAAACTAAATTATAGGATTTAAGTAGGATTTAACTATCGTTAAATGAAAACTAGATATTTTTAATTTTTATACTCCATTCGAAATCCATTTCAGAAACTTGAGTGCCGGTTTCATCAACTCCAATTGATTTCATCCAAAATGTTTGTCCTTCGCCACTAGATATAGTATTATGAATAGCTTTTTCAATTTTATCTCCATCAAGGCAAGTAAATGTAATTCTACCTATTGCTTTTTTGGTGAAATTGGCTTTGTTATTGGCTACTAACATTGATATATTTTTATTGCTTTTTTTAATTTGATACATAACTAAAGCACCCGTTGATAATTCGGCAGCCATTGCTTGTACTGCAAAATACATCGAGTTGAATGGATTTTGGTTTATCCAACGGTGTTTTACGGTTACAACACATTTAGCAGCTTCCAATTGTTTGACACGAACGCCACAGATAAATGCTGAAGGCAATTTGAAAAAAAGAAACGAATTTATTTTGCTTGGAGTCAATCCCATAATGATTTGAATTTTCACGAATATAGTGAATAATTTAATTGAATAATAATTTTAATAACACATTCTAAAAGTTAATAAAAAGTTAATTTTTAGTACTATGCAAAACAAGATACTATTTAAAAGATATATATTTGCATAAGAAATTAGTAAGGAAGATTAAAAGATTCAAATATAAATATCTGTAATACTAGAAATACTTAGCCCTGATTGTAGAGGAAATCCGAGGCTTTTTGCCTGGATTGAAACGGAAAGCGGGAAATAGCTCCAAAAAAAAATAAAATGAAAAATTTATGAATATTGAAAACACAAAAGCACAAATGCGAAAAGGGGTGCTCGAATTTTGCATCTTATCTGTATTGAAAGAGAAAGACGCCTACACTTCCGAGATTTTAGACACCTTAAAAAAGGCAAAATTATTGGTCGTTGAAGGGACGGTTTATCCACTATTGACAAGATTAAAAAACGACGGATTGTTGAATTACCGCTGGGAAGAATCTTTATCTGGGCCTCCCAGAAAATACTATAGATTAACCGAAGAAGGTCGTGAATTTTTAACAGAATTAAACAGCACTTGGACCGAATTATCGGACGCTGTAAACTTAATAACAACCAATAAATAAAAAGATGAATAAGACAGTAAATATAAATTTAGGAGGATTAGTTTTTCATATTGATGAAGATGCCTATCAAAAATTGACAAATTATTTTGAAGCTATAAAACGCTCTTTATCAAATACTTCTGGTCAGGATGAAATCATTAAAGACATTGAAATTAGAATTGGAGAAATCATTTTGGAGAAACACACAAGTGATAAACAGGTGATTAGTCTTCGAGAAGTTGAGGAAATTATTTCGATTATGGGACAACCCGAAGATTACAGAATTGAGGGTGACGAACCGATAAATGCCGAACCTATTTTTACGAATACTAAAATTACAAAAAAGCTATATCGTGATGAAGAAAATGCAGCTATTGGTGGAGTTCTAGCTGGTTTGGGTCATTATTTTGGTGTTGATAAAGCTATTTTAAGAGTAATTTTATTAATAATGGCTTTTGCTTGGGGAACAGGATTTGTAGCTTACATTATCTTGTGGATAGCAATGCCAGCAGCAAAAACAACTTCCGAAAAATTAGAAATGCGAGGTGAACCTGTAACGATTTCGAATATTGAAAAGAAAGTTAGAGAAGAAATTGAAACGCTATCTGGAAAAATAAAATCAACTGATTTTGAGGGTGTTAAAAAAGGTTTGAAATCAAATGGAAATAAATTAAAAGATTCATTTGGTGAGATTTTAGGCTCTTTAATAAACATATTCGCAAAAGTGGTTGGGGCATTAATGATATTAGCAAGTATCGCTATATTAGTAGTCTTTTTAATTGGAGTTTTAGCTTTTGGCACAACCAATTTTGAAAATTTTCCATTTCATTCGTTTATTGAATTAGGAAATTTCACTGATTATCCAATTTGGTTTTTCGGAATGTTATTTTATTTAGCTGTAAGTATACCAAGTGTTTTTGTACTATTATTGGGAATAAAAATTGTTGCTCCAAATAGTAAATCGATAGGATCAATTGCGAAATATGTTTTATTAGCGATTTGGATTATTGTTATAGGAATATTAATATCGATTGGAGTTAAACAAGCCTCAGAATATGCTTATGACGGAAGAGTTTATGAGAAACAAACCATAAATATAAATCCAACAGATACTTTGTACATTAAATTTAAGAATAACGACTATTATTCAAAAGATATAAATGATTATAAGGAATTTAATGTGACTAAGGATTCATTAAATCAAGATGTGGTTTATTCCAACACTATTTCATTTCAAATTGAGAAAACCGATGAGCTTTTTCCTTATATTAAAATAAACAAAGAAGCAAAAGGTTATTCATTTGAAAATGCAAATACAAGAGCTGGAAAAATTAAATACGGTTATAAAATTATTGGAAATCAATTGGTTTTAGATAACTATTTAATCACAGAATTGAAGGATCAATATAGAGATCAAAAAGTTGAAATTAAATTATATTTACCAAAAGGCACCCTATTTAAAGTGAATTCTAGTGCTAAAAATTATGACTATTCTGATAATTCTTTTTTCAATTTACATACAAGTTCCGAAGAATATATTTACAATGTTAAAGATTCTCAGGTAAAATGTTTGAATTGCCCTGATGAAGAAAATGAATTTGATGATATAGAGAATGATAGAACTGATCGAATGGAAACTACAACAGTTTCGGTAAAAGTGGGTGGAAAAGAAGTAATAGAAACTGTTACAAAAAAACCAATTAATTAAAATTAGAATGTTATTTTAACTTTAATAAACTACTTATAATTCTTAATAAAAAAAGTATTCAAATAACTATTTGGATGCTTTTTTTTTCTATTTTTGATAAAATTATTATTGAAAAAAAATGAAGAAATTAGTATTATTATTTGTGGTTGTTCTTATTACTAGCATCTCTTATGGACAAAAGAGAGAAAAAGTTAAAGGTTCAAAAAATGTTACCATAGAGAAAAAAGAAATAGGAAATTTTGAAAACCTAGAAGTTGAAGACAATTTTGAAATTTTACTGATTAAAAGTGATAAATGTTCACTAGAAATTGAGGCTGATGATAATTTACATAGTGAAGTTAATATCAATTTTAATGGAAATACATTACGATTGACAACCTCAAAAGATGTAGTAGGATTTAAGAAATTTCTTGTAAAGGTTTTCTATAATAATGATTTTAAGTTATTACTTGCAAAGCATGAGACTGTGATTACCGCTACCTCAGACGTTGAACTAGATAATTTTACAATTAAAAGTTTTGATTATTCCAAAATATATGTGAATGCAAAAGTAAAAGTTTTTACAATTGCGCAAAATGACAAATCTAAATCGGAATTGAATTTAAAATCAGAAATGGCAACTATAGAATTGAGTAAAAATGCCCAATTAAAAGCATTAATAGCTTCAAATCAATTAAAGGTTGATTTGTATCAAAAATCAACTGCTGTTGTTGAGGGAGATGTTGATGAATTGAAATTGAGGGTTGATAATAGTTCTGAGTTTACTGGTATGAATTTAATTTCCAAAACTGCCGAGCTTATTGCTGAAGCAGATACCACAACTAAGCTAAATGTAGTTACAAGTGCCTCAATTGAAGCATCAGGAAAGTCTGAAATTCAGTTTTATGGAGATGCTAAAATTGAACTTAAAAAGTTTACAGAGAATACCGTTATAATGAAAAAGACTTTAAAATAAGTTAATTCACTAACTAAAAAAAAATCCAAACTTAACGTTTGGATTTTTTTTGTCGGGGTGGCAGGATTCGAACCTGCGGCCTCCTGCTCCCAAAGCAGGCGCGATAACCGAGCTACGCTACACCCCGTAATTCGAATGCAAATATATAATTATTTTTCGT
>CALPLL020000113.1 GCA_943324395.2 Rhizobium sp. Q54 | reverse complement strand
TTGTTTATAAAAATCTAAAAAGGATAAGATCATTATTTTTCGTTGATCCAATCATTGATTTTATTTTCCAATAATGCCAATGGTAAAACTCCGGATTCTAAAACTTTTTGATGGAATTTCTTAATGTCAAATTTAGCTCCCATTTTTTCAGATGCTTTTTTGCGTAATTCCATAATTTTCAATTGTCCAATTTTGTAGGATAAAGCCTGACCTGGAATGGCCATGTAGCGTTCAATTTCCGCGGTTATACTCGCTTCACTTTCTGCTTCATTTTCTAACGAGTACTTAATTGCTTGTTCTCTTGTCCAGCCTTTGGTATGGATTCCAGTATCTACAACCAGCCTAATTGCGCGGTGCATTTCATTTCCTAACATTCCAAAATATTGATAAGGATCTTTGTATAATCCTAATTCTGATCCTAAACTTTCAGTGTATAAAGCCCAGCCTTCGCCGTATGCGCCAAACCAATTGAATTTTCTGAAATCAGGTAATTGTTGGTTTTCTTGTTGTAATGATATTTGAAAATGATGACCTGGAATCGCTTCATGTAAAAACAAATCTTCATCACCATAAAGATTATAATTTGCCACATCAGGAATTGGCACATAAAAAGTTCCTGGTCGAGATCCGTCAGCTGCACCTTGAACATATTCGGCACTTGCTGAAAGTTCTCTGAAAGCTTCAGTTCTCTTAATTTGGAATTTAGTTTTTGGCTGTAGAGAAAACAGCTTGTCTACATTTGGTTTTATTCTTGCATAAATACTTTCAAAATTAGCAATTACTTCTTCTGGTTTTTTGAAAGGTTTTAGTTCTTTTTTATTTCGAACTTCGTCAAAAAAAGATAGTAAAGTCCCTTTGTAACCTACTTGAGTTTTCACTTTTTCCATTTCTAGTTTTATGCGAGTCACTTCTTTTAAACCCAATTCATGAATTTCTTCTGGTGAAGTATTGGTAGTTGTCCATTGTTTTACACAAGCCGCATAATATTCTTTTCCATATGGCAAACTTCCAATTCCACTTGTATTTCTTGACGCAGGAAGGTATTCCGATTTTAAAAATTGCGTCATTTTTTGAAATTGTGGAATCAATTTATTTGAAATTGTAGCTTTATATTCGTCTGTTAAATCCTTTTTTACAGTATCTGAAAATGAAGTTGGCATCGTTTTTATAGTAGAATAAAATAGGTTGTCCTCCACTTTTGAAGTAATCATATCTTCAAATTCTGGAATTACTTTAAGGGTTAATGCCTTTGGTAAAACCGCTCCTTTTACAATTCCTTTTTTCATATAAACCATTGCAGAATCTATCCAAACAGAATATAAATCCATTCTTTTCAAGAAATTTCTATAGTCTTTTTCTGTTTTAAATGGTTGGCCAGCTGTCCCTCCAGCATATTGTCCCATAGTTAAATGAGTGCCCCAAAACTGATGAATAGGAATTAAATTTGAAGGTTGTGCAAGCAGCTCTTTTCCAACGCCAATTTCCCATTTTATTATTTCATAACTGATTTTTTCTTCAGAAGATAGCTTTGTTTCGTCTACTTTTGAAAGTTCGGTTTCAAATTTATCATAAAACGCTTTTTGCTTTAATCTGAAACTATCGGTCATTTCAAATTGTAATTGATCGTTGAATTGACTCTGTCCATTTAGCGTTGCATCTAATGGGTTTAGTTCGTTTTTTCCATCAAAATAACTTTTTGTCAATGCGGTAAAATCAACCAATTTTTCTTCTGATTTGCAATTTAGTAAAAGCGTTGAAATTGAAATAGCGATAAAAAGTAAAGTATATTTTCTCATATTTTTTTTTGTTAATTCTAAATTAAAGATATAAATAATTTGAATTAAGGGCTAATTTAATAATTAAAATTTGCCTAATTCTAACCGTGATAAACTCTTGAAGCGATAATTTTTCCTTCTTTCACAATCAATACTTCTGCAACTTTCATATTTACTTCACCATCTACCGATCGAACGTATTCCATAAAAATCCGATCTCCATTTGCGGTAAGTGAAGTAACGTTGTAATTTAAACTTGGTAAACTGTCGAAAGCATCTTGCCACCAATCGCGCAAAGCTTGTTTACCAATAATCATTCCTTGGGTTTCCGGTTTTCTAATTATTAATTTTGGGCTGTAATGTTCGGCATCATCGTCATACAAAGACAATAGTTGCTCTAGATTGTGATTATTGAAAGCATCGAACCATTTGAAAGCTATCGATTGAAGATTTTCGGGAGTCATAAATGTTATTATATTAAAAATCCCGCTAAAGATTAGCAGGAATTTTCATTATTAAGGTTTAAAAACTAAGTATTTTTTAAATTTATTATTTCTTGATCGGTTAACTTTCTCCAATTGCCTCTTGGTAAATTTTTCTTTGTTAATCCTGCAAAAGCTACGCGGTCAATTCTCAATACATCATAACTGAAATGTTCAAAAATAGAACGTACCACTTTTACATTAGAGGAACGTAATTTTAAACCAACTTCACTTTTTGATTCTCCCTCTATATAACTGACATCTTCAACAAAAACTCGGTGACCATCTAAAACTAAACCTTTATTTATTTTTTCTAAATCTTCATATTTCAAATTTTTATCCAATGAAACTTGGTAGATTTTTGAAGATTTTTGATTTGGCAAAGTGAATTTCCGAATCATATCGGTGTCATTTGTAAACAATAATAAACCGGTTGTATTCTTATCCATTCTTCCAACAGCTCCAATTTTTGCAGTTGTAGAACCTTTAACTAACTCAAGTACGTTTCGGTATTCCTGACCTTCGTCTAAAGCTGTTGTAAAATTCTTTGGCTTGTTTAGTAAGATGTATTCTTTCTTTTCAGGAGTTAATACATTTCCATCAAAATTAACTACGTCACCAGGTTTTACCAAGTAACCCATTTCAATTACTGGAACACCGTTCACTTTTACATTCCCCGATTGGATGTAAATATCGGCATCACGTCTTGAACATACTCCGGAATTGGAGATGTATTTATTCAAACGAATTTCGTCTTTTGCTTTGGCTCTTTTTGGCGCTTGATTTGGTTTTTTCTCTACTTTGTCTGCCGCTATTTCTGCAACTTTGGTGTTAACTTTTACTTTTTTAGGACCTTGTGCCCGTTTTTGCATCGCAGGTTTTGGCTTGTTAGAATTGGATCTGGAACTATTTGTTCTAGAGCCACTTTTTTTATTATTGCCTTCCTTGTTATTCATAATATTCTATAATTTCTGCAAATATACCATTTATAAATTTGAGAAGCTATAATTGAGTATTTAATGCGTTTTATATTGAAATTAATCTAAGCGAGTGAGAAAATTTTATGCCAAAAATGTAAAATTAAACTCGGATTTATTAGTACAATACTAAAAACTCCCGAAACGATTAAAAATTTAAGCAAGTTATGAAGTAATAAATATTGTTCTTTAAGATTTGATTTCCAAAGCTTTAATAAAAAAAGTATTAAAAAAAGCAAACAAGAATAGAAATACAAATCCATATTTCCTATCTCAAATTTTTCTATTAAAATAAATACAGGAACTACAGTTAAGAGAGTTAAAAAGGCAATGATTATTTTAGAGGTTTTTTCACCGTACAAAATGGGAATGGTTTTATAATCGTTAGCCAAATCACCTTTTATGTTTTCTAAATCTTTTATCATTTCTCTGATTAGAAGTAACAAAAACAAGAAAGTAGCATGACAAATAATCACTTCATAAAAGTTTTTGTAATATAAAAGCAGTGCAAAAAAGGGTAAAATAGCCATTAAGGTTGCCATTAAATTTCCAATGATTACGAATTTTTTCACTTTGTGGGAGTAAAACCAAATTAGAAAAATATAAAAGGAAAAGTATAAAAAGGCCCGCCATGAAATGAAAATAGCTAAAACAGCCACAACAAAATTTAAAGTAAAATACACATTTAATTTAGTTTTTTGACTCACCAATCGGTCTAAAATGGTTTTGTTAGGACGATTTATTAGATCTTTTTTACTGTCATAAAAACTATTAATAATATACCCAGAAGCTATTGTAAGCGCTGTAGCAAATACAATTAGAAATAAATTAATATCTAAAATTACATGTAATGGTTTTTTTTCAGGTGCCAATATAAAAATGGACGAAAGATATTGAGCAAGAATAATTATTGGAATATTGTAGCCTCGAACTACTGAGAACAAACTCACAATTTTCATAATTAAAAGTTTGTTTTTTCTGTTCATCCTAAATTTTGTTATGGTAAAAGAAATCTAAAATTGGTAAACGACTTCTAATTTGTAATCTTTAAGTGAGGCTTTTGCTTTTTCTAAATCTTCAGTAAAACCGAGAATGTAACCTCCACCGCCGGAGCCACAAAGTTTTAAATAGTAATCGTTGGTGTCAATTCCTGTTTGCCAAATTCCGTGAAATTGTTCAGGAATCATTGGTTTAAAATTATTTAAAACAACTTTTGACAGTTTTTTGGTATTTTGGAATAACGATTTTACGTCGCCACCAAGGAAATTCTCTACGCAAGCATCAGTATGTTTGATAAATTGAGATTTTAACATTGTCCTAAAGCCTTTGTCTTTAAGGTTTTCCATGAAAATATTCACCATTGGAGCAGTTTCCCCTACAATTCCTGAGTCCAATAAAAATACAGCTCCTTTTCCGTTCACACTTTGTGTTGGAATCCCAGTTGCCTCAATATTATCTTTAGAATTGATTAAAATAGGAATGCTTAAATAACTATTTAAAGGGTCTAAACCGGAACTTTTACCATGGAAAAAAGATTCCATTTGTGAGAAAATACTTTTTAAAGTAAGCAATTTTTCACGTGTTAAATTCTCTAAAACGGTAATTTTATTTTGAGCATATTTATCATAAATAGCAGCCACTAGAGCGCCGCTACTTCCTACACCGTATCCTTGAGGAATGCTAGAATCAAAGTACATTCCACTATCAACATTATTTTCTAAGGATAATAAATCAAAAGTTACTAAATCAGGTTGAGCAGTTTGAAGGGTTTTTAAATAAGTTACAAATCGTTTCAAATTTTCATTTGATTTTTTTGCTTCTTCAGAAGAATTCTTATCAGTTTTTAGCGCGCCATTATAAAAATTATAAGGAATAGAAAGGCCTTTGGAATCTTGAATAATTCCGTATTCACCAAAAAGTAATATTTTAGAATAAAATAATGGTCCTTTCATAATTTATATTTTGGTTGCCCCAAATCCAATTTCATCACAAATGTACTGACCATTTTGACAATAGCCAACTAAATTGTTCTTAATAAATGTTAAAACTTCCTCCTTTACGTTTTCTGGGTACAACACGTGCACATTTGCACCAGCATCTAAAGTGAAGCAAACGGGAATTTGTGTTTCATTTCTGAATTTCCAAATCGCGTTAATTATCTCTAAAGTATTCGGTTTCATAAGGATAAAATAGGGAAGGGAAGTCATCATCATGGCGTGCAATGTTAGCGCTTCACTTTCCACAATTTTTATAAATTCACTTAAATTACCACTTTCAAATATTTTAATTAAAGAATCTAAATTTTCATGAGCTTGAGCAAATCGCTTTTCAGCAAATGGATGTCCGTGCATTAAATCGTGACCAACTGTGCTTGAAACTTGTTTTTCCCCCTTGTCTACCAATAAAATGGTGTCTTGGTAGTTACTAAAATTATCATGAATTTTATTTGGAAATTCAACTCCAAATAAGTTGGAGCTTCCTGAAATATTCTTATGATTTCCCCAAACCACCACATTCCCTTTGATGCTTCTGCAAGCACTTCCTGATCCTAAACGAGCTAAAAAAGAAGCTTTTTTATTAAAATAGTCATCGGTCATTTCTGTCCCGAAGTTTCGGGATAACAATTTTTCTAAACTCATGAAATTTACAGCCAATGCTGCCATTCCAGATGCTGACGAAGCAATTCCAGAACTGTGTGGAAAAGTATTTTTGGTGTCAATTGTAAAATGATAGTCTTTTAAAAAAGGCAAGTAAATTTCAACGCGTTCTAGAAATTTTTGAATCTTAGGATTGAATTCTTCTTTTGGTTTTCCTTCAAATAGCAGGTCGAATGAAAATTCACCGTTG
>CALPLL020000112.1 GCA_943324395.2 Rhizobium sp. Q54 | reverse complement strand
TTATAGCTTGCGTTTCCACCGGTATTGTTGGCAGAAATAGATAGACTTCCTCCTGAGTTTATTACTGTAGTACTATTAAGTGTGGGTTGAACCAATGTGGATTGAAATGCCCCAACATTCAATTCTAAATCTACTGTTTGTGCTGAACCTGAATCACTTCTAAAAACTACATTGATTTTTGTTACTACCCCAGTTGACACCCCATAATAACCAAGAATGGCTGGAGTTAAAATTAATTTATATATATTTCCAGAAACTAATGTCAATGCGGGTTGAGTGGTATTATTTCCCCAACTTCCAATTACATTTGACCAAGCGGTTCCATTTAAAGTAACGCCAGTATGCGCGTATATAGTTCCCGTGTAAGCAGCAAGTCCAGTTCCAGTTTTATCAAATAAAATAGTTGCCGATTGATTGGATTCAGGTGTTACTCCGCCTTGCCAAGAGACTTGAGAAAACCCTAGGGTACTAATAAAACAAAAAATAAAGTAGATTTTTTTCATGATATTAAAATATTTTAAAAAAGGGCTTTCAATAGAAAGCCCTTTTTATATAAAATAATAATAAATTATTGGATTGTGTAAGTGTAAACTCTTGGGTTACTTAAGTCTAAAGTAATTGTTTTTGTTCCTGCTGGAGTACTGATGTTAGTTCCACCTTCGTCAAGTGAACCATCAGCTCCTGTATCTCCATAATTTAATGTCCAGTTTCCATTAGCTCTAAATTTCATTCCGTCATTTGGAGCAGATTGAGCAGATAACGTTACTGTTACAGTCCATTTTCTTGTAGTTGGATTGTAAGTCATTGGAGTATCAGTTCCCCAACCACCTGGAGTACCGTTTCCGATAATAGCCCATGTTGTTCTTTCTTGGGAATATGTCAGTAAAGCGGTATTTGCTTTCAATCTATAGTAACCTGCAGGTACAGCGTTACAATTTACTTCGTTTGTTAATTTTAATTTGTTAGTGAATGTTCCGTCATCACCCCAGTCGTCATTACCCCAATTGAAGTTACCAGCGTTATCTGGAGCAACAAACTTAAATTCACCATCTAACCAAATATAACCTTCATAGTTAGTTTGTCCGTAACCAGCAGATGCCAACTTAGCAGCCGTTCCTGGAGACCATCCTTGGTGATTTCCTGGTACTGCAATAGTTGGTAAAGCAGTTGTGTAAGGTGTAATCAACACGTTAATAGTGTTTGAATATTGAACTACGCTTCCTACATTAGCTTTTACACGAACATCAATACTTCCTTGCGTGAAAGGTCTTAAACCTGCAGAAAGAACTGCCCCGTTTAAATCAGCAACGCTCCAAGTAAGGTTAGTTGTATTAGTAGTTCCTGCAGCAGTCACTGTTGCAAAACTTGTTCCTGTAACAGCAATTTGAACTGTATAGGTAACTTGTGTTGGAGTTGTAAAATCAGCAGCACTCCAAGTCAATGTTAAGGCAGGATTAGTACCTAATGCAGGAGTTAATACTGTTGAAGTTCCTGTTAAAGGTGTTTTAATGGTAAAACTCCCTTGCGCCTGAGCTAATTGGTAATTTTGTTCGTCTGAACAAGATCCTAAAGTTGCAAATACTATTGCAGCTATGATAATTTTAAATGTATTTTTCATTTTAAAGTAGTTGATTTATTAAACTTATTTTTAGTAACCTGTGTTTTGAATTAAATTTGGATTAGCAGCGATACTTTCAGCTGGTAAAGGATATAAATTATAGAATGCAGGAATCGCAATTCCAGTTACTCCATTTCCTTTCCATGCCCAGTTGTAACTTCCTCCTGTAAATTTACCAAAACGAATTAAATCTTGTCTTCTATGAGCTTCCCAGTGTAATTCTCTTAAACGCTCATCTAAAATAAAATCTAAAGTTAAATTACCAGCTGCAATAGTTTGTCCGTTAGCTCTTGTTCTTAAAGAGTTAACATAACCCAAAGCATCTGTTGTAGTAACTCCTGTTGCTCCTCTTAATTGACATTCCGATAGCATTAAATAAACGTCTGCTAAACGGAACAATGGAAAATCAGTATCTACAAATCCTTGGTCAGAACCATTCGCTCCTGTAGAAGTTTTATTAGTAAATTTAGTAATAACATAACCACTATCTCTATCAGAAATTGTTGTAATAATAGGATTTCTACCTGCAGTGATTAAAGTATTTCTAGCATCACTTGCAAATGAAGCATCCGCAAATTTATCTCCAAATTCTTTTCTAACACGTAGAGCTCCACCCCATCCACCTACACCTAGGTAAGCTCCGTTTCCTTCTATTGATCCCACTTCACCGTTGATGATTACTGTTGTTGGACCATAGTTTTGAGTAGTTCTACCATCAGATTGTATAGGGAAGATGATTTCGTTTTTAGCACTGTTAGTGTTACTATCAGCCATAAAATTATGTCTGTAGCTTGTTGCTAATGAATATCCACCTGCAACAATTTTATTACAATAGGTAACACATTCATTGTATTTAGCTACACCAAAATAACTTTGATTGTTCAAATACATTTTAGCTAGAATCATCCAAGCTAAACCTTTATCTGCTCTACCAAATTCATTGGCTCTTGCATTTGCTAAATTAGAATCGTTTTCTAAAGCCAACAGTTCAGATTGAATAAAATTGAATAATTGTTGTCTGTCATATTGTGGCCCTCTGTAATCTCCTACTGGATCATTTTCGGTCACAAATGCCGCTTTTCCAAACATATCCATAATATGGTAGTAAGCTAAAGCTCTAAGCACTCTAACCTCAGCACGGTATTTTTGAACATTCGCTTTAGTAGCAGCAGAAACGCCTCTAGAATTCAATTTTTCGTCTGTGGTTTGTCTTAAATATTCATTTACTAAAGCTACTTGGAACATCGCTCTACCATACATTCCTCTGAATATTGGGTTAGAAGCTGTCCAGTTAGTTCTTTGAATATCTGCAGTTCCTGGGTCATTTTCGTACGACCAGATTACTTCGTCTGTTGATAAATCTTGCATGTACCAAAGACATCTTCCATACTGGCTAGTACCAGCATCGATTCCCGAAATATTTGATGATCCAGCGCCTGTTGTTCCTGTTAATGATAAATTACCATAAACTCCCGCCAAGCCTTGTTTATAAGAAGCTTCAGTAGCGAAGAAATCATCAGATAAAAATAGATCATCATCTTTTGGCACGGTATTCAAATCGTTTGTACAAGAAAGTACAGACAATGCCACCGCTAAATAAGATAATTTAAATAGATTTTTCATTTTTTTCTGTTTTAAAATTTAATATTAGCTCCAAATAAAAGCGTTCTTGGTCTTGGATAAATTGTATTATCGATACCATTATTAGTAATCTCAGGATCTAATCCACTGTATTTTGTTAATACAAATGCATTTTGAACACCTGCACTAATACGTAAACTAGCTTTTCCATCTAACCATTTTGGAAAACTGTATCCAAGGGTTACATTGTCCATTCTTAAGAAAGAAGCATTTTCGATATAAATATCAGATTGAGTTCCTAAACTTCCAGGTTGAATAAAATTAGTATCCAAAACTGAAGTTGGAACGTTTCCTAAAACTGTATTGTTTTGAATAGAAGTATAGTAAGCACTTACTGAATTAATATTGTTGTAAATATGATTACCCAAACTTGCTCTCATGTTAAATGAGAAATCTAAGTTTTTATAATTAAAATTAGAAGCAAATCCGAAAGTCATGTTTGGATCTCCGTTGTATTTAATGTATCTATCACTATTGTTTACAATTCCATCTCCATTAATATCAGCATACGCTCCTTGAATCGGTCTTCCGTTTACATCGTACAATTGTTTGAACACATAAAATGAATTTGGTGTATATCCTTGGCTATGAATTTGGATTGTTCCACCTGTTCCACCACCAATATCTCCTGTTAAAATATCTGAATTAAATGCCAATTCGTCAATTCTTCTTTCAAATTTAGTAGCATTAAAATTCACATTCCAGTTAAAATTGGTAGATTTAACTATCGCAGCATTCAAGGTAACTTCCACCCCTTTTGAACTTAAACTTCCAATGTTTTGGAAACCTGCATTACTAAAGTTAGATCCGTCAGAAATAGCTGCTTTTACCAATAAGTTTTTAGAAACTTTAGAGAATGCTTCTACGCTTCCTGTCAATCTATTATTAAAGAATCCAAAATCCAAACCTACGTTCATAGTGGTAGTCTCTTCCCATTTAATGTTAACATTTCTAAAATTTGGAACTGCACCAGAATAAGGAATTGTACCAAACACATATTGAGAATTGCTGTTTCCGATTGAATATGGCTCTAAATATAAAAATCTAGCATCGCCCATTTCTTGTTGACCAGTAACACCCCATCCCAAACGCAATTTCAAATCGCTAAATAATTTTGAGCTTTTTAAGAACGATTCTTCTTTTAACTTCCAAGCTAATGCTGCAGAAGGGAAATTACCCCAACGATTCTCTGGACTAAATACTGAAGAACCGTCTCTTCTATACGTTAAGGTCATTAAGTATTTATCCTTAAAAGTCAAATTGGTTCTTCCAAAGAAACTCACTAATACTTGGTCTCCATAAGTAGTAACATCTGGAGCTTCTGCATTTGGATTTAATACGTTAAAACTATTATAACTTTCTCTTTGGAATTTTTGATAAGAATAACCTGCAGTAGCTTCAACAGCTAAAGAAGAAAAAGATTTATTATAAACTAAGTAACTATCAAACAATCTATTTGTTTTAGTTTCAGATTGAGTTTCATTAACACCTCTTAATACATTATTAACGTAAGCTGATCTACTATTTCTATCAACCGTTTTTAATCGATCTCCAGTACTGTTGTCATATCCTACATTAACTACGGCTCTTACTTGTGGAAAGAAAGGTAACTTGTAATCCAATTCTAAATTTCCATAGGTTCTTTTGTAAGTACCATGATCGTGCGTTTGCATTAGTTGAGCAACTGGATTCCAAGGTCCATTTGTTATTGGAGCACCATTTGGAGTTGCTAAATACTCAAAATATCCACCATAATTAGTATTTGCAGGAGCATATACCGGCTGCGTAGGGTCAAAACGAATTGCAGAACCTTCTACTCCATCAGCAAATCTATTTTTTTCATTTGAATAGTTAGCATTCAATCTCACTTTTAAATTGTCTTTCAAAAAGCTAGGGTTCATAGCTAAACCAACTGTATTTCTTTCAAATTGATTTGTTAAACGCAATCCTTCTTGATACGTTTTACCCAAAGTTAAACGAGATGGTATTTTATTAAACAAACTTCCTTTAACGGTTAATGATTGGTCAACCATTTCAGCAGTCTTGTATATTTCATCTTGCCAGTTGGTATTTGCAGTTCCTAGTAAGTTTGGTAAATTAACCCCTGTACTTGGATCAGCTGCTACAATTTGATTTTGTCTAACTCGTACAATATTTCTGTATTCGTCAGCACTAAATACGCTAACTTGGTTTACTTTTTTACCAATACCCAATTGGAAGTTATACTCAACTTCAAGATTTTTTCCTCCTTTTTTAGTAGTAATAATAATAACCCCGTTAGAAGCTCTAGAACCATAAATTGCAGTTGCAGAAGCATCTTTTAATACAGTAATAGATTCAATAGTTGCAGGGTTAATTGAAGAAATAATTGAAGTTGCTCCAACTGAAGTGTTATTATCAACTGGTAAACCATCAATTACAATCAACGGATTGTTACTTGCACTCAAAGAAGCTCCTCCACGAATTCTAATTTCAGATCCTGAACCAGGAGCACCACTAGTATTAATAGAAAGACCCGCTACTCTACCGTTTAATAAATTTTCGGCAGTTACGTTGGCTCCTTTGTTAAAGTCTTTCGTAGTCACGGTAGTAATAGACCCTGTAGCGTCTTTTTTCTTCACTGTACCATATCCTACTTGAACTACAACTTCATTAAGCAAGTTTGCATCTTCTTGAAGACTAACGCTAATTGAAGTTTGATTGGAATAGACAATTGTTTCGGATTTAAATCCAATAAATGAAAAAACGATTTTGTCGCCTTTCACTACTTTTGACAATTGAAATTTTCCATCGAAATCCGTGGCAACACCTTTAGATGAGCCTGATACTACTACATTTACCCCTGGTAAAGGTTG
>CALPLL020000111.1 GCA_943324395.2 Rhizobium sp. Q54 | reverse complement strand
GTGTAAATGCCGTTTGGTAAATCTTTTACAAATTCGTAGGCATTAGCTATTTTCAAAGCTTCAATTATTTCTTCATCGGTAGCATCTAATTTACCAAGTGAAATATTTGCTTTTATGGTATCGTTAAATAAAATGCTGTCTTGAGTAACTAATCCCATTAAACCTCGTAAAGATTGTAAATTCATGTCTTTAATTGCAACAGAATCTATTTCAATTTCACCATCATTTACATCATAAAAGCGAGTCAATAAATTGGCAATGGTACTTTTTCCACTTCCTGATTGACCAACTAAAGCAACAGTTTGTCCTTTTTTTACTTCCAATGAAAAGTCTTTCAGAACGTATTCATCATTGTATTTAAAATTGATGTTTTTGATACTTAAAACAGATTCAAATGTGTTTTTTTCAATTGCGTCAATTTTACTTTCAATTGGGTTTTCTTGTTCTAAAATTTCAAAAACTCGTTCAGCAGCTGCTAATCCATTTTTTACCGCATAAGAAGCTTTCGAGATTGATTTTGCTGGCGTTAATATGTTATAGGCCAAAAGCATATAAACTAAAAATAAAGATCCTTCGAGCGTTTTATCTACAAGTACTAAATTACCACCATACCAGAGTAAAATGGCTATAGTAACAATTCCCATAAATTCACTCATAGGTGAGGCTAAATTGTTTTTATTTCCAATACTATTAGTTAATTTTAATAGTCGATTTATTGAATCATTAAATCTAGATTTGAAATGATTTTCGGCATTATAACTTTTAACTACTTTTAATCCACCCAAACTTTCTTCAACTAATGAAATAAAAAAGCCGCTTTCTTGTTGCGCTTTAGTTGATTTTGCCTTTAAACTTTTTCCAATTCTTGAAATTACAAATCCAGATATAGGAATAAAAACAAAAACAAACAAAGTAAGTTTTATACTTATATTTAGCATTGCTATTATTGCAAAAATAATTGTTAATGGTTCTTTAACAATAAGCTCTAAAATGGAAAAAAATGAATTTTGAACTTCATTAACATCACCTAAAATTCTTGCCATAACATCCCCTTTTCTCTTCTCAGAGTAATAGGAGATAGGAAGGTCAATAATAACGTCAAATAATTTTTTTCTTAGATCTCGTAGCACTCCATTTTTTAAGTGCATGATGTGATATGATGCTAAATAATTAAATAAGTTTTTGAATAAAAAGGTTATTATTACCAAAGCAACTGCTAATAATAAAGCATATTGATTTCCATGTTGTTGATTTAAATTGGAGATAGTATAATAGAGTAGATCTTTACCATAACTACCTATATTTTGAATTCCTGAATAAACAGGTTCTTGAATTATGTCTGTATTTTTTTTAAATAATACTTCTAACAATGGAAACATGGTAACCATAGATAGTGTGCTAAATAAAGCGTACAAAATGTTGTAAATCACATTCCAAATAATGTGAGATTTATAAGGTTTTGTATAGGGTATTAATTTTAAAAGGTTTGTATCCATTAGGTTAATTTCATTTCAAGAATGATGTTTTTAATTTTAGTATCTAATAGTGAATTCACTTTATCAAAATCGGCAACCGATTCTAAAGGAGCGTTTACACTCACATAAAACTTAATTTTAGGCTCTGTTCCACTTGGTCTTGCAGCAATTTTTGCCCCTTCTTCAGTATAATAAATTAAAACATCTGATTTTGGAATTGACATAATTTCTTTTTCACCGGTCAATAAATTCGTGGCAACTGATGTTTGATAATCTTCCATCATGATAATTCGTTCACCATTAATTTCCTTCAACGGATTGGTTCGCATGTCAACCATCATTTGCTTAATTTCTTCTAAACCTTCAATTCCTTTTTTGGTAATTGAAACCAAAAATTCTTTATAAAATCCGAAATCTACGTATAAATTTAATAATTCTTGATATACCGAACTTCCATTTGCTTTAGCTTGAGCTGCAATTTCACAGATTAACAAGGTAGAAGCCACAGCATCTTTATCGCGAACGGCATCACCAACCATAAACCCAAAACTTTCTTCACCACCACCGATGAATTCCAATTCAGGGAAATCTTTGATCATTTTTGCAATCCATTTAAACCCTGTTAATCCAACTTTACATTCTACATCGTAAGCTGTTGCTAATTCCATCATCATTGGAGTTGAAACGATCGTAGTTCCTACAAATTGATTTCCAGTTATTTTATCTGCTTTTTGCCATTTTTCTAATAAAAAAGCGGTCATCAAAACCATCGTTTGATTTCCGTTTAAAAGCATCATTTCACCCTCGTTATTTCTTACTGCAACTCCCAATCTATCGCAGTCTGGATCTGTTCCAATAACAATATCAGCTTGAATTTTGTCTGCTAGTTCCAATGCCATTTTCAAAGCTTCAGGCTCTTCAGGATTTGGAGACTTCACAGTTGGAAAATCACCATTTGGCACTGATTGTTCGGGAACCAAATTCACATTGGCATATCCAGCTTGTGCTAAAGTTTCAGGAACCGACATTATTGAAGTCCCGTGCAATGAAGTGAAAACAATGTTTAAATTATTTTTTGCAGCAGCAGGAGTATTGAAACTTGCGTTTTCAATTGATGATTTTATAAATGCAGCATCAATTTCTGAATCGATATATTCTATTAAATCCTCGTTTGCATTAAACTTAATTTCGTCGTATTTTAAATCTTCAATTACATTAATTATTTCGGCATCTTGCGGTGGGACTAGTTGGCCACCATCTTCCCAATACACTTTGTAACCGTTGTATTCCGGCGGATTATGTGATGCTGTTAATACAATTCCAGCTTGACATCCTAGATATTTTAAGGCAAAACTCAATTCGGGTGTTGGTCGTAAGTCGGAGAACAAATATACTTTTATTCCATTTGCAGAGAAAACATCAGCAACTACTTTTGCCAAGGATTTGCTATTATGACGGCAGTCGAATGCAATTGCCACTTTTAAATTTTTGTTTGGAAACACTTTTCGCATGTAATTTGAAAGTCCTTGCGTGTTTTTTCCCAAAGTATATTTGTTGATTCTGTTGGTTCCTACGCCCATAATTCCGCGCATTCCTCCAGTTCCAAATTCTAAATTTTTATAAAAACTCTCTTCTAAATTTTTAGGAGATGAGGTCATCATTTCCTTGATTTCATCGTGTGTTTCTTTATCGAAAATAGGTGTTAACCATTCGTTTACGGCAGTTAGTATTTTTGTGGGTATTTCCATTTAATCTTGATATTATTTTTTGTAACCTATTTTATTTCTTTTATTGTTAGTTTCTTTAACATTATCTTTTTCTACCAAATAATTTAAAGCCTTATAAATATCTGGAAATTGATTTTCTATTAATGAAATTCTTTCTTTTAATTCACTGTAAGTTAAAGAAAATTGTCTAAAAGTTACAAATGCTCTAATTATTGATATGTTTACCTCGATCGCTTTTTCACTGTTTAGTACACTTGAGAGCATTGCGATCCCTTGTTCAGTAAAAGCAAAAGGCATGTATCTCAAACCTCCACGGTTTGAGGTCGCAATTTGCGTCCTCAAACTATTAAATTCAATTTCGACCAACTCAAACATAAAATCTTTTGGAAAACGATTTATATTTCTTCTGACAGCTTCTTTAAGTCTTTTATTTTCAATGTTATAAAGCAATGCCAGGTCAAAATCAAGCATTACTTTAAATCCCCGAATCTCAAATATTTTATTTTGAATTACGTCTAATTCCATGATGATTTGGCTTTTATAAATTCGATTTTATCTGCGTATAATTAATTAACTCAATTCTTTTGAAATTTTATATCGTTCTTCGTTGTTCTTTGTTCTTAAAATGATTTCACCTAAAAATCCTGCTAAAAATAATTGGGTTCCAATAATCATAGTAGTTAGTGAAATATAAAACCAAGGATTATTAGTTACCAATTCATAAGGCATTCCGTGGTAAAGCTTGTATAATTTTAAGAAACCAATAAAACCTGCTGATAAGAAACCAATTAGAAACATGATTGAACCTAAAGCGCCAAATAAGTGCATGGGTCTTTTTCCAAAACGGGAAAGAAACCAAATAGTTATTAAATCTAAAAAGCCATTGATAAATCGTTCCATTCCAAATTTAGTTTCACCGTATTTTCTAGCTTGGTGCAAAACCACTTTTTCGCCAATTTTCCCAAAACCAGCATTTTTAGCTAAAACGGGAATATATCGGTGCATTTCACCTGAAACTTCGATGTTTTTTACCACCACATTTTTATAGGCCTTCAATCCGCAATTAAAATCATTAAGTTTTACCCCCGATGTTTTTCTTGCTGCCCAATTGAATAATTTTGAAGGTAAATTTTTAGCAAAAACGGAATCGTATCTTTTCTTTTTCCACCCAGAAACCAAATCAAATTCTTGGTTGGTAATCATATCGATTAAACCAGGAATTTCTTCGGGACTGTCTTGTAAATCGGCGTCCATAGTAATTACGATATCTCCTTTTGCTTTTGCAAAACCAGCATGAAGCGCTTGCGATTTACCATAATTTCTTAAAAAACGAATCCCTTTACTATTCGGATTTTCAGATGATAATTGCTCGATAATATCCCATGATTTATCGGTGCTACCATCGTCTATGAAAATAACTTCGTAGGAATAATTATTAGATTTCATTACAGAAACAATCCAATTATGGAGTTCTTGCAATGATTCTTCTTCGTTGAGAAGTGGAATAATAATGGATAGATTCATTATTTATTATACTTGATTTGTTTGCTTAGTTTTGAAAAATGCCGCCATTATTAATCCAAAAATTGAATTAATTACGATGTATGTTAAAGACCCTTTTAATAAACCTACTATTGAAAATTGATCGTTTTCTTGTAAGTTTTTCACAGCTTCATTAATTGATTCAGCAGGTGCGTTATATTTTTCCAATGTGCTTTTCATGAATTTTATTGTCAACTCTTTAATAGTTTCTTTTGCCGAAGGATCAATAAAATTAAATAATAGTATATTAAATCCTACAGATATTGCAATTCCAACAAGCCCGCAAATAAAATAGGTTGTAAAGGCATCTTTGAAGCTAAAAATTCCGTTCAATTCTTTTTTAGTTTTTGAAAGAAGTATAATTGCAATCGTAATATAAAAAGCAGCACTAACTAAACCAGTCCACCATGCTGTAAATAATTCTAAGTCTATTGCATAAATTAATGTTGTAATTAATGCAGAACCAATTCCCATGAAAACACCAAAAGTGATGGCATTTTTCTTAATAATCTCGTTTATCATAATACTATTGTTTTAAATTAATTTACAAATATAACAATTCCCAATTTACCTATGTTACTATTTTCAATTTCCTTGATAAATAAAAAAAAGAAGCATTAGGTTTGTTTATTGAAAAATAAGTGTAAATTTGCAAACTCAAAATAATAAAGTTATAACAAAAAGTTATAATGAGTTGATACCTTTTCGGGAAATGAAAAGCTTCGCAACTAATTATAATTGAAACAAATAAAAAAAGATTTAAGATGAAAAAAGGTGTACACCCAGAAAATTACAGATTAGTTGCTTTTAAAGACATGTCAAATGAAGACGTTTTTATAACTAAATCTACTGCTGAAACAAAAGATACAATAATTCACGAAGGTGTTGAATATCCAGTTGTTAAAATGGAGATTTCTAGAACTTCGCACCCTTTTTATACTGGTAAATCTAAACTTATTGATACTGCAGGACGTATCGATAAATTCAAAACGAAATACGCTAAACACGGTAAATAATTATTATCGCTGTTCAAATTATACAAAACCTCGCAATTCGCGGGGTTTTTTTATGTCTAAAACTTTTCTATTTTCTTATTAATCTTTGTAACTTTGATGTCAATAAAATTTTATATTGGATATTTTCTTAGTTTATTTTTGATTAAACAAATAACCAAATCAACAAATAACCAATTTTATGAATTACATTCTTTTTGACGGACCAGCTAGAACTGCACTTTTGCCATTTACCTATACTCGACCAGTTGCCGATATTAGAATCGGAATTTTGACTATTCGTGAAAAATGGGAAAAATATTTGGGTTCAACTACTACCACTTTAACTGAAGAATATTTATCGGATAAATATCCAATGGTGGACTTGGAGGAGAATGTGATGATTAATGCTTCC
>CALPLL020000110.1 GCA_943324395.2 Rhizobium sp. Q54 | reverse complement strand
CGCTTGGATATTTCCATAAAAACTTCTCGAAGTATAGAATTTACTGGTTTTTCTAACGGAGCGTCTTCTTTAAGTATTTTAACTGCATAATTTCTAGCTAGGTTTAGAATGTCTCTGTCTTTAACTAAATCAGCAATTTGAAGGTTTAAAACTCCGCTTTGTTGTGTCCCCATTAAGTCTCCAGGACCTCGAAGTTTTAGATCTACCTCGGCAATTTCAAAACCATCATTGGTTCTAACCATCGTTTCCATTCTGGTTTTGCTATTGTTGGACAACTTATTGGAAGTCATCAAAACGCAATAACTTTGATCAGCACCTCGACCCACACGTCCTCGCAATTGATGCAATTGTGAAAGGCCAAATCGTTCCGCACTTTCTACAATCATAACACTTGCATTAGGAATATTAACTCCCACTTCAATTACAGTTGTAGCTACCATAATATTGGTTTTTCCTTCTGAAAATCGTTGCATTTCGAAGTCTTTTTCGGCAGCTTTCATTTTCCCATGAAGGATAGAAACGGCATATTTAGGTAATGGAAATTCTCTAGAAATCGTGTCGTAACCGTCCATTAAATCTTTAAAATCCATCTTTTCAGATTCTTGTATCAACGGATAAACCACATAAATTTGTCGTCCTAACTCAATTTGCTCCGTAACAAAGGCCATTACATTCAAACGATTATTATCGTATCGATGAACTGTTTTAATCGGTTTTCTTCCAGGTGGTAATTCGTCAATCAATGAAATGTCTAAATCCCCATACAAACTCATGGCTAAAGTTCTTGGAATAGGGGTGGCGGTCATAACTAATACGTGAGGGGGAATATCATTTTTCTTCCATAATTTCGATCGCTGTTCTACACCAAATCGGTGTTGCTCGTCTATAATCGCCAATCCTAAATTTTGAAATTTTACCTTTTCTTCTAAAAGAGCATGGGTGCCAATTAAAATTTGTAAATCCCCATTCTCCAATTCTTCATGAATAATTTTTCTATCTGAAGTTTTAGACGAACCAGTTAGCTTTTTAATATTGATATTCATTGTTTTAGCCAATTCAGATAAACCAATGAAATGTTGATTGGCAAGTATTTCAGTTGGTGCCATTAAGCACGCTTGGAATCCATTATCCAAGGCTAAAAGCATACTCATAAACGCCACAATTGTCTTTCCTGAGCCCACATCTCCTTGCAACAATCGGTTCATTTGAGCAGGATTTCCCATGTCATTTCTAATTTCTTTGAGCACTCTTTTTTGCGCATTTGTCAATTCAAATGGCAAGTGGTTTTCATAGAAATCACTGAATAAATTCCCTACTTTATTAAAAGCATGACCTTTAATTTTGTGTTTACGAACTAAATTCTTAGTAATTAAGTGCAATTGAATATAAAATAACTCTTCAAATTTTAATCGGAATTGGGCTTTCGCCAATGTTTCTCCGCTTTTTGGAAAGTGAATATTGAAAAGGGCTTCCTTTTTTGAGATTAAATTAAGTTCAGTTCTTAAATAATCTGGAAGTGTTTCTGAAAATAAATTATGAGTTTCTAGAAACAACTGCTGCATTAATTTATTCACAACTTTATTCGTAATCCCTCTATTTGTTAGTGTTTCGGTAGATGGATAAACGGGTTGCATAGCAGATCTTAAACTTTTTTCATGTTCTGACAACAGTTCAATTTCAGGATGTGCCATGTTGTATACATTTCCAAAGGAAGTACATTTTCCAAAAATTACAATCGGAACATTTAATTCCAAACTCTCCCGAATCCATTTATGACCCTGAAACCAAACTAGTTCCATTTGGCCCGTATCATCAATAAAAGTGGCAACTAATCTTTTTTTACCCTTCGCTGGCTCAACAGTTTTAATATGAATTATTTTACCAATCAATTGAACTTCAATGCTATTATTGTCTAATTCGTTGATTTTATAATAACGAGTTCTATCAATGTAACGGTACGGATATAGATTAATTAAATCAATATATTTATGAATGCCTAATTCTTTGCGCAACAAATCTCCACGTTGGGGGCCAACGCCTTTAAGGTATTCAATGGGAGTTTGAAGTAATTGAGACATTTTTTTAGCCTTAGAACTATTTACAGCGAAGATAGCTTTTTGTTTGCAAATTTGAAAATAGCAATCCAGAACTTATTTCACGAAAGTTGTGATATATTAATCAAAGGCAATATCTTTGATACTTAAATAAATTTAAATGCACACACATTTAGCGTTGCTCCGTGGAATTAATGTTTCCGGTCATAATATGATCAAAATGGATGTTTTGAAAAGTACTCTTGAAAAAATCGGTTTTCAAAAGGTGCAAACGTACATTCAATCCGGGAATGTTTTTTTAGATTCTGATGAAGAAAGTCCAGCTAAAATTGCTTTTATCATTAAGCAAGAAATTTATAAGGTTTTTGGTTATGATGTGCCAATAATTGTAATTTCAAAAACCGATTTACAAGCTTGTTTTACCAATTGTAATTTTCTAAAAAACAAAGAAGTTGATACCAAAAAGCTATACGTTGCCTTTGTTTCCAAAGAACTTAAAGCGGAGAATATTAATGATTTAAAAATGAGCCAATTCAAGCCTGATGAAGTTCAAATTGATACTACAAGAATATTCATTAAATACCACATTGGAGCTGGAAAAACGAGATTGGATCAAAAATACATTGAGAAAAAACTTAATCTTACAGCAACAATTAGAAATTGGAATACGGTTACTCAATTATTAAAAATGTATGAAGAGCAATAAGTTATGAGATACTTACTTTTATTTGTTTCCGTATTTTCATTTTCCCAACAAACAAAATGGGTTGATTTCACTTCGGTATTGGGTAAAATTGAAATTAACGCTATAGACAAATCGGTTTATGGAGAAGTTACTTATACTTTTGATTTGATTAAACCAATTGACACTATCAAAATAGATGCTCAAAATATTGATTTTACCAATTTGAAAGTCAACAATATCGAAGTAAAATATAGCAATAATAAAAAGCAAATCTTACTTTTTGAAGGATATAAATTAGGAAAAAACCAACTGACTTTCAATTATTTGGCGCGACCAAAACAAGCACTATATTTTGTAGGAAAAGGGGAGCAGCTACAAATTTGGACGCAAGGGCAGGGAAAATATACTAGTAATTGGTTTCCAAGTTTTGATGATCCTAATGAAAAATTGATTTTCAACTTGGATATAAAATTCAATAATCAGTTTCAGGTTGTCTCCAATGGAAAATTAGATAACAAAATTATAAGTCAAGACAATACCATTTGGAACTACCGAATGAAAAAACCAATGAGCAGTTATCTTTTGATGTTGGCTATTGGAAAATTCGAAATAAAACAAGAAAAGTCTGAAAGCGGAAAGTCCCTATTTTATTATATCGAAAAAGAAGATTTTTCAAAATTAGAACCCACTTACCGTTATTCTAAAACCATATTTGATTTTTTTGAAAAGGAAATTGGCATAAAATATCCTTGGGAAGTTTACAAGCAAGTTCCTGTTCGAGATTTTTTATATGCAGGAATGGAAAACACATCGGCAACAGTATTTTCAAGGGATTTTGTTGTTGATTCTATTGGTATTAACGATAAGAATTATGTTAATGTAAATGCGCATGAATTGGCACACCAATGGTTTGGCGATTTAATTACGGCAAAGTCTGGGGAACACCATTGGCTTCAAGAGGGTTTTGCAACTTATTATGCCTTATTAGCGGAAAAAGCTGTTTTTGGTGATGATTATTTTTACAAAAAACTTTATGATACTTCCTTGCAGTTAAGAAATGCATCAAAAACCGATTCTATTCCAATTTTAAGTGAAAGGGCAAGTACGTTGTCTTATTATCAAAAGGGAGCTTGGGTTTTATTTGTTTTAAGAGAAGAATTAGGATCGAAGATTTTCCAACAAGCGGTAAAAAACTATCTTAATAAATATTCATTTAAAAATGTAACTACCGACGACTTTTTGAACGAAATTAAGAAAATATCAAAATACGATTGTGAAGCTTTTAGAAAAAAATGGCTTGAAAATCCTGGTTTTGATTACGATTATGCCATCCAATTAGTATCCAAAAATAAGTCGGTTAAAACACTTTTGGATATTAAACGAATGAAATCAATTCCCTATAATGAAAAACGGGATTTATTTGAAAAAATAATGGTTTCCGAGGTTTATTTCCCAATCAAAGAAGAAATAATATACCAGTGTGAAAAAGTTCCATTTGAAGAAAAGCAGCAACTTTTAAAATCGGCTTTAGCTACCAATGAAATTAAACTTCGACAAGCGATTGCCAATACTACTCCCAAAGTTTCACCAGAATTTAAATTGGATTTTGAAACCCTAATAAATGATAATTCTTACATTACAAAAGAGATTGTATTAAGTACTTATTGGTCGCAATTTCCTGAAGAACAACAGCGTATTCTTACTATTTCAAAAGATTGGATTGGTTTTAATGATAAAAATCTCAGAATATTATGGTTAACATTAGCACTTGGAACGAAAGAGTATCAAATGGAGGACAAAGTAAAATTTTATGATGAATTATTGAGTTATTGTAATCCTGAATTTGAAACTTCGATTCGGCAAAATGCCTTAGAAAATTTACTTTTCATTAATGATAAAGATAAGAATGTACTTTCTAACCTAGTAAATTCAACAACTAGTTACAGATGGCAGTTTTCTAAATTTGGTAAAGATAAAATACGATTATTATTAAAAAACCCAAATATTCGCACTTATTTAGAACAACTACTTCCTAATTTAGGAAAGGATGAAAACGCGGTATTAAGTAAAATATTAAGCGAAAAAGCAACTAATTAATTTTATTATTTATACATTTGATAGGTATTAACCTCAAAATCAAAAAAATTATGACTTCAAAAAAACTCTTAATTTTGGTTTTATTATTTCCTTTTTTATTCAACAATTGTAGTAATGATTCAGGAATTGATGAAAATTCTTCTGCTACTTCTTTAAATTTTGGTAGCGAAGTATCGAAAAACTTTACTGGGCAAATTATTGATGAAAACAACAATCCTGTTTCCAATGTTGCCATAACTGTTGCCAATAAAACGGCAACCACTGACGTTAATGGTGTTTTCATAATTAATAATGCTACAGTCCGCGAAAAATTTGCATTTGTAACCGCAAAAAAAGCAGGATATTTAGACGGATCTCGTTCTTTAGTTCCTACAAGCGGCATGAATAATGTTAAAATAACTCTTTTATCAGGAACTATTGTAGGTACTGTAAATTCAGGTGCTACGGGAAGTATATCTTTAGCAAATGGTGCTAAAGTAACTTTTGATGGTAACTTCAAAACAGAAACTGGTCAAGCCTATTCCGGAGTGGTAAGTGTAATCATGAAACATTTAGATCCTTCTGATGCAACAACTGTTGATAAAATGCCGGGTATGTTATTGGCTCAAAACTCAAACGGGGAGGAGCGAGTATTAGAATCTTATGGTATGATGAATATTGAGTTGAGAGGTGCTGCTTCACAAAAATTGCAACTTTCTAATACGGCTCAAATTGAAATGCCTATTTCGTCTTCACAATTAGCGGCTTCACCAACTACAATTCCACTTTGGCATTTTGATGAAACAGCAGGATATTGGAAAGAAGAAGGTTCTGCAACCAAGCAAGGAACTAAATATGTGGGAACCGTTTCTCACTTTTCATGGTGGAACTGCGATGCTCAATTTCCAACAGTGAGATTATCGGTTACCGTTGTGAATTCAAATGGTACGCCTTTGGCAAATGTGAGAGTCGGTATCAAAAGAGCTACTAATTCTTTTACAGTAAGTGGAATTACAAACAGTCAAGGACAAGTTAGTGGACTAGTACCTAAAAATGAAACCTTAACGATGGTTGTTTATGATTCTTGTGGAAATACGGTAAGTACTACAACCATTGGACCATTCTCGGCAGATACAATTTTACCAAATTTAGTAATTTCAAATTCATCCATTCAAACTACCTTAGTTCAAGGAAACCTTTTGAAATGTGATGGAACTAATGCTACAAATGGGTATGTTTTGATGCGTTATGGCAATCAAAACTTGCTTACTACAGTTACCAATGGTGCTTTTAGTTTTACTATGTTAGTTTGTAGTGCAACTAATACTGGATTTAGTTTACAAGGTTTCGATTAT
>CALPLL020000109.1 GCA_943324395.2 Rhizobium sp. Q54 | reverse complement strand
CTATTTGATAAGATTAAGATATATTTGTAAAACTAAATAATAATAATTCTGAAAAATTCAGATTTTAAGATTGATTAAAAAAAGCCAAAGATGAAGTTTATAGTATCGAGTTCGTACTTATTGAAACAATTACAAGTATTAGGAAGTGTTATTAACAGTAGCAACACCTTACCTATTTTAGATAATTTCTTATTTGAATTAGACAACAAAACATTAACTGTTTCTGCTTCTGATTTAGAAACTACCATGTCTGCAACTTTAGATATCGATTCTGAAAGCAAAGGAAGTGTTGCTGTACCTGCTAAATTACTTTTAGAAATATTAAAAACATTCCCTGAGCAACCACTTACCTTCACAGTTGAAGAAAATAGCACTATTGAAATTAGCTCCAATTCAGGAAAATATGCGTTGGCTTATTCACCAGGAAGCGAGTTTCCAAAATCGGTAAATCTTGACAATCCATCGACAACATTAGTTCCTGCAGAAGTTTTGGCAACTGCAATTAGCAAAACTATTTTTGCTGCTGGAAACGATGATTTACGTCCGGTAATGTCAGGAGTTTTCTTCCAATTTTCACCAGAAGGTTTAACATTTGTGGCAACAGATGCTCATAAATTAGTTAAATATGCTAGAACTGACGTAAAATCTTCACAAGTAGCTGATTTTATTATGCCAAAAAAACCTTTGAATATTTTGAAGAGTATTTTAGGCACATCAGATGCAGAAATAAAAATTGAATACAACGATAGCAACGCAACTTTCTCTTTTGACAATTACATTTTAATGTGTCGATTGATTGATGGTAAATATCCAAATTACGAAGCGGTTATTCCAAAAGAAAATCCAAATAAATTAATGATTGACAGAACGCAATTTTTAAATTCTGTTCGTCGTGTGGCGATTTTCTCAAATAAAACTACCCACCAAATTCGTTTGAAAATTGCTGGTGCCGAATTGAATATATCAGCAGAAGACATCGATTATTCTAACAAAGCAGAAGAAAGATTGACATGTGATTATCAAGGTGACGATATGCAAATTGGTTTCAACTCAAGATTTTTAACAGAAATGTTGACTAATTTACAATCGGATATGATTATGCTAGAAATGTCATTACCCAATCGTGCTGGAATTTTAACTCCAGTAGACGGATTGGAAGAAGGCGAAACAGTTACCATGCTTGTAATGCCAGTAATGCTTAACAATTAACCAACCAAACCAATATAATGGTCAATTAAATCCGGATTTTCTTAATTGAAATTTCGGATTTTTTTTATTTCAAAAGGTACCGTTTATAACACTTAATTCTTTGTAACTTTGCATTTTTGATTTTCAAACTATGATTCACCAAGACACCATTGTAGCCTTAGCCTCCCCTTCTGGATCAGGAGCAATAGCTGTTATTCGTGTTTCTGGTTCTAATGCAATATCCATTTGTAAATCGGTTTTTAGTTCCGTTTCAGGTAAAGATATCAGCAAACAGAAGTCGCACACTTTGCATTTAGGACATATTGTGGATGGTGAAAAAGTAATTGACCAGGTTTTACTTTCTATTTTTAAAGGAACCAATTCCTATACAGGCGAAAATACAATCGAAATTTCTTGCCACGGCTCTACCTACATTCAACAACAAATTATTCAATTATTACTTCGAAAAGGCTGCCGTATGGCAAATGCTGGAGAATTTACCTTACGTTCATTTTTGAACGGAAAAATGGATTTGTCTCAAGCTGAAGCTGTTGCCGATTTAATTTCGTCTGATAATGAAGCTTCACACCAAATTGCGATGCAACAAATGCGCGGTGGATTTAGTAATGAAATTATGCAATTGCGACAAGAATTATTAAATTTTGCGTCCTTAATCGAATTGGAATTGGACTTTGCTGAAGAAGATGTTGCTTTCGCAGATAGAACTCAGTTCAGAGATTTGTTAAATAGAATTGAATTTGTATTGAAACGATTAATTGATTCTTTTGCTGTTGGAAATGTAATAAAAAACGGAATTCCAATTGCAATTGTGGGTGAACCCAATGTTGGAAAATCGACTTTATTGAATGCTTTATTGAATGAAGAACGCGCCATCGTTTCAGAGATTGCGGGAACCACTCGTGATACCATTGAAGATGAATTAGTTATTGGCGGCATTGGTTTCCGATTTATTGATACTGCCGGAATTCGAGATACTGAAGACGTTGTAGAAAGCATTGGAATTAAAAAAACTTTCGAAAAAATCGAACAAGCGCAGGTGGTATTGTATTTGTTTGATAGTTTAAAGTTTAAAGTTCAAAGTTCAGAATATATTTTAGAAATAGAAAAAATTAAAAATCAATTTCCATTAAAGCCTTTGGTTGTTATAATCAACAAACTCGATTTAATGACAGAATTTGAAATTTCGACCATTCGTAAAGAACTTGAAACATTAAACATTAAACTAATTTTTATAAGTGCGAAAGAGAATATTGGTGTAGATGATCTTAAAAATCAATTGTTATCATTTGTGAATACCGGTGCTTTACGAAATAACGAAACTATTGTGACTAATACCCGTCATTATGATTCTTTACTAAAAGCGTTGGAAGAAATTCAGAAAGTAAACTTCGGATTGCATTCCAATATTTCTAGCGATTTAATGGCAATTGATATTCGAGAAGCCTTATATCATTTTGGAATGATCACTGGAGAAGTCACTAACGACGAGCTTTTAGGTAATATTTTTGCTAATTTCTGTATCGGAAAGTAATAAATTTTACAAATTACTTTCGGAATCGGTATTGAATTTCCGAACTATTTTCTTTAACATTTCTTTTCTTGCAACCGATGCACTTTTTACTTTGGCTTTGGCTTTATGAAGTTTATCGTTGTGCTTTTTGATATTTTTTTCGGTATTTCTACTCACAATTTTATTTGATATTATTGGAATTCACGTTTTATTTCTTCCAAAGATTTATTGGTGTAAACCAATTCTAGAATAATTTTCTTTCTTAATTCATTGATGTCTTCATATTCAAAATACTTAGCCCATGAAGTCAAATTCATTAAGTTACGTATTTGTTTGATCTTTTTTGCGGTTTCAAAACTGGTTCTTAATACCGCTTTATTATCAAATTGAGGAGCATTTTTATGTTGGTAATTTACTGTGTTATTAGTAAAATCGGGTTGAATAAAATACAATTTATCAATTGAATTATCTGGGTAAAAAGATTCCCAAGTTGCGTAACCCCATTTATATTTTGATTCGGAAGTAACATCAGAGGAGATTAATCTCCATTTGCTTTTAGCCAAACGGCCCCAATGGTTAGAATGTCGGTACATTCCTTGTTTGGTAAAATAATAACTACTCCCCGACTTACTTATATAATCAAATTTTTTATCGGTAAAATTTGGTGGTAAAATCTCTTCAAAAACACAAAAAGTGTTTTTGAAAAATCCAGCTGGTAATTGAAATTTTTCCTCCATTTTCAAATATAGTAAATTGAAAATTAATTGTTTAATATTAACAAAAAAGAGCCCTAATAATTAGTGCTCTTTTCTGAATTTAATCATTTTATTTATCTTTTTAATGAAAAGTGGGAGTGAAATACTTTACTCTCTCCAGTCTTAGGTTCTGAGTAATCTACTGTAAACCAATAATCAGTTGCTATTAAAGGCTCTCCGTTTAAAGTTCCATCCCAACCCTCACCTGAAGGAACAATTTGTTTAACTAATTTACCATATCTATCAAAGATAAACACTTTTGCAGAAGCTCCTAGCCCAACTATATTCCACGTATCGTGAAAACCATCTCCATTTGGAGTGAAATAAGTTGGATAACCAATAATGGAAACTAGCTGAGTTAAATTAGTACATCCATTCGCATCTGTAACTGTCACAATATGCGGTCCTGCATAAACATCAGAAAATATATTTGAAGTTTGATTTGGCCCATTATCTAATGAATACAATAGAATTGCATTTCCTCCAGTAACATTTACAGTAATTGTTGCATTATCGCTAAAAGCAAATGTTTGATCTGTACTAATAGTCAAACCAGGGTATGATGCTACAACAAAAGCCTTCATTAAAACAGACTTACAACCTGTTGCTGAATTTGTTGCTATTACTGAATATTCTCCTGCTTGAGTTGCTTCATAAGTATTATTAACTGCACCATTTATTAATACACCTTTAAAATACCAAACAAAATCATAAGCAGCATTACTTAAATGAGTATCTAAGATATAATTTTTATACGATATACCAGTGGATTGATTCACACATATTACACCGTCATTAATTTGGGGGTCTGGCAAAGGATTAACGGTAACCGTTATATTTAAACTACTTCCTGAACATCCATTAGCTGTAGGAGTTACAGAATAAATTACCGTTCCTAAATTAGGTGAAGCTGTTAAAACATCATTTATAGTTAATCCAGTTCCGGCTTGTGCTCCAGTAACGTTTATTGCATTTACGGTCCATGCAAATGTGGTTGCAGCAATACTTGGAGATAAAGTAATATTTGGTTTTTCTCCACTACAAATAGTTGAAGAGGATGATCCAAATACTTCTGGTGTTGGATTTATAGTCGTATTTACTGATATTGGAGCACCTGAGCATCCATTATAAGTTGGAGTAATAATATAACGAACCGATCCAGGAGAGTTACTTACAGTTGTTAGAGTTTGATCAATTAGATTTCCAATACCAGATGAAGCTCCGAAAATACCAGATTGTATTACTGTCCATGAAAAAGTAGATCCTGCTACTGTACTTGTTAAAGCTATATTAGTTCTTGATGAAGAACAAATTGTAGCGAATGCCGAGTTAGCGGTTACCACAGGTATAGGGTTTACCTTAACGGTTACCAGTATTGAAGCACCAGGACAACCTCCAACTGTTGGTGTTACAGAATAAACTGCTTCACCTACATTGTTACTTGTAGTTGTTAATACTTGAGAAATAGAACCTCCTGTTCCGTTGCTAGCTCCTGTAACATTTGTTTGAATTACATTCCAATTGAATACTGTTCCATTAACATTACTATTTAATACAATTGGAGTGACACTACCTGAACAAACTGATTGTAAAACCGTTAAGGGAGTTACTACAGGAGTTGGATTAACAGTAATTGTTATTGGTGTTACTGGCCCTAGACAAGATCCTTCACTGGCAGTAATATTATAAGTTACAATTCCTGGAACTATTCCTGTTGCGATTAAATTTTGAGAAATTGTATTACCACTTCCTACGCTAGCTCCTGAAATGCCAGTTTGGGTTATCGTCCAATTGAAATTAGCTGTTGTAACATTACTTGTAAGTGAAATACCTGTAGACTGACCAGAACAAAGCGTTGGAGATGAAACGACAGAATTAACCAATGGTACTGGTATTACTGTAACTACAACTGAGCCTAACTGACCCTGAGTACATGCTGGTAGTCCAGCCGCAAGTACACTAACTAATTGATAAGTAGTTGTAGCTGTTAAATTACCTGTAGAAACTGAACCTATACCTAAACTATCAAGAAGAACTATTTGGTTGGCTCCACCATTAACTGTATATGTGACTGTAGCGCCTGGTGTCCCTGAAAAAGAAACAGTAGTTGATGAACCATTACAAATAGTTGTAGCTCCAGAAATAGTTGCAGTAGGCAATGGATTAACAATCACTGTTGCCGTTATTGGCAATCCTGTACATCCACTTCCGGATGGTGTGATTGTATAAACAACTGTTCCAGGATTAACTGCTGTTGCTGTTAAAGCATCTGTAATTGTATTTCCTGATGCCGATGAAGCTCCTGTTACATTCGTTGCAGCAGAAGTCCAAACATAAGTAGTACCTATAGCATTACTCGTTAAGGCAATATTGGTTAAATCAGAAGAGCAAATAGTAACCGTGGATGGCGTAGCTGTTGCAATTGGAATTGGGTTAACTGTGATTGTAAAAGTTATTGGCGTCCCAGAACAAAAAACTCCTCCATTACTATATGTAGGCGTTACGGTTATTGTTGAAACAACAAAAACTGAACCTGCATTAACTGCAGTAAAAGAAGGAATGTCACCTGAGCCAGTAGCAGCCAATCCAATTGATGGATTTGAATTTATCCAATTGTAAGTAGTTGCTCCTGAGGTATTATTAGTGGTAAATAAAACTGCGGTTGTAGGATTTCCATCACAAACTACTTGAGGTAATTGTGAATTTACTT
>CALPLL020000108.1 GCA_943324395.2 Rhizobium sp. Q54 | reverse complement strand
TATGTTTTTTGGTTTAATGCTGTTTTACTTCTTTTTTATTTATTTTAAATCAACAAGTTTGGCTCTCAAACATACGTTCATAAAAGCAGCAGATGTCCATAGTTGTGAACCAGAACCCGAAATTAAACCTGAAGGCAATGGTACTTTTTCGTGAAAGGATCCAAATCCTCCCCATTCTTTATCTCTTTTTTCAGAAAATTTAGTTCCTATTGTTCGTGCCAGTAGTGCTGCGTTGTAGCCTGTATAGTCTTTACCATCGGCGATTTCCTTGGCTTGCAAGAAAAAAGTATCGCAAAAAGGCCAGGCTGCGGCATTGTGATCTCCTTTTCCATCGTCTAAAAACGGATGTATTAAAGGAGTTCCGAATTGATTCGATGGATAATTATCTATTGCTTTTTTGGCCGCTTCTCCTTTTACAATACCAAATAGAATGGCAAAAGCCGTTCCCAGATTGTGCTGGTTGGGCAATACTTTACCGTTTCTGTCTTTAAAGTAAGTAAAAGTTCCGTCGGGAAATAGTAATTCTTTTAAAATCGCTTTTTTGAGAAACTCGGCTTTTTTGGTCCATACTTTAGATTCTTCCGGTTTATTGCATTTTAGGGCAGCACTAGCAAGTGATAGCATCGCTTTATAATACAAACAATTGGTTGAGGTGCTTTTTAGCAACACGCAATCAGCTTGGGAATAATCCTCTGGATAACCCTCAGATTGTAGGTCTTGAAAGGTGTTTTGACCTTTGTATAAACCATCTGTTGTATCATACCATGGAGCATAAAGGGTGTCAAAATTACTTTTACCATTGGTGTAAAACCAATTCCAATCAGCGACTTCAGGATGAGATTTAAACAAATCATCCACCGCCCAAATCCAGACAACATCATCAGTACGACGGGTAATACTGTTGCTTTTGAATTGAGCCATAATTTGTTTTCTATCGTCTGTAATTGCTTCCCAAGGAGCATCAATTTCTTTAATAACCTCTTCTGTCGAAACTTTGTATCCCATTTTAGACACTACATTTCTCGTTACACGAAGTGAAGTCATCATTTCTTTGGGATACAAAGCATTGAGACCCAAAATACCTGCATATGAAATATCACGGCAATATACTCGGTCTGTATACCGTCGTCCCGCAGCAAAATAAGTACCATAATCGTTGGTGATTAAGTTGAGCTCCACATCGTGCAGTGCAATGTCCCACATTTTTTTAGTCAGTGGTGTTGCACTTGGTTTTAGAGTAAAAGTGTTTTTTGGAGTGACATTGGGTAAAACGGCGGTTTCAAAACGCCCTAAACCATCTTCCAAGGAATTGGCTTTTAATACCAAGGGTCCTTTCTCATAAATCAATTTTTGACTGTAAGCAGAGAATACAAACAAAAAAATAGTTAGAAGAATAGGTAAAATATACTTTTTCAATTTCGCTTTTATATATAAAATATTAATGTACAAATTAAAATATTCTAGCCAACTTTGGGTTGTTCAAATAGTCTCATACACTTAGCCTTTTTGTTTCAAATAAAGAAGTTTGTAGTCATTATTTAATTTGTAATCAGAATCAAAAAAGCCCCATTAAATTTAAAATGGGGCTTTGAAATATAAAAATGACTCAATTTCTACCAGAAAATAGAATACAAGGCAACCAAGATTCCAGTTATTAATAAACTACCGGCTAAAAAGCTACTATTTACTTTAAACATAGCGGTTTCTATTTCTAATCCTTTAGATTTTATTCCTCGTTTTTGGTCAAATAAACTAATAACAATCATTATAGCCACACAGATTACAAATACAAATCCCATACGGTCAATAAATGGAATTTCATACAAACTGGTTCCATTCTCTTGAGGGACTAATACAGCGAAACCGGTTGAGTTTAAAAATTCTAAATTCATCCAATTGGGTAAAAACTTTAATACTACTGACAATATAAAACCTCCAATGGTTGCAAACATAGCTGCATTAGAACTTGTTTTTTTCCAGAAGAATCCTAAAATAAACATGGCAAAAACTCCAGGGCTAACAAATCCAGTGTACTCTTGAATAAATTCGAATCCTCCTTTTTTGTCAATTCCTAAGTGTGGTGCAATAATTACAGCTAACATCATGGCTATAATCACCGCCCATTTTCCTACTTGAACCATTTTCTGTTCGCTACAATCTACATCAATTTTTTTCTTGTAAATGTCCAATGTAAAAATGGTAGCTATACTATTCACTTTACCTGCTAATGAGGCAACAACTGCAGCGGTTAAAGCGGCAAACGACAAACCTTTTAATCCAACCGGCAATAAGTTTAATAATACAGGGTAGGATCTATCTGGATTTAAAACCCCATCAGGTCCTAATAACTCTGTTTGCAATCCCCCTTTTGTATAGATTACATAAGCAGCAATACCAGGTAAAACAACAATAACAGGCATTAATAATTTTAAGAAAGCAGCGAATAGAATTCCAGTTCTAGCCGTCTTTAAATCAGCACCCAAAGCTCTTTGAGTGATGTATTGATTGCAACCCCAATAATTTAAGTTTACAATCCACATACCTCCTAGTAGTATTGTAAGTCCGGGCAAACTTGGAAAGTTAGGACTATCCTTTTTGAAAATCATGTGAAAATGGTCGCCAGATTGATTCATCATATAATTGAATCCGTTTACCATTCCGTGTTGTCCATTTAATTCGGCTACTTTATCTAATGCTAAATAAGTAGTTACTAAACCTCCAAAAATTAGGAATACAACCTGTATAACATCTGTATAACCTATAACTTTCATACCTCCGAGTGAAATAATTATAGCAAAAAAAGCCAAACCGTACATGCACAAATCGAGGTTAATACCCGAAATTCCATTAATTGCCAAGGCACCAAGGTATAGGATAGAAGTTAAATTAACAATTACATACAATAACAACCAGAAAACAGCCATAATCATAGCAATATCGCCATTGTATCTTTGATTAAGAAACTGCGGCATGGTATATATCTTATTTTTTAGGTAAACAGGAATAAAAAACACGGCCACAATAATTAATGTCAAGGCTGACATCCATTCATAGCTTGCAATAGCCAATCCCATTTTAAACCCATTGCCTGACATAGCAATAAATTGCTCAGAAGAAATATTGGAAGCAATTAAGGAAGTTCCGATTGCCCACCAAGTTAACGATCCTTCAGCTAAGAAGTAATCATGGGAAGCTGAGTTTTTGGCTGTTTGTTTTCGTTTGTAAATCCAATAGCCATATCCAGCTACTATAAAAAAGTAAACAAGAAAGACCATGTAGTCTGCAATTTGTAATGTATTCATAATTTTAGTTTTTGTTGGTTAATTAAATTAGGTTAATAGTATAAAAAAAGTGATAATCTATGTTATTCCATTGAAAGTTATTTTATTTTAAATTTCTGCTCCCAACTGCAAGCGCTTTACGTTATCAGTTAATAATACTTTCATTTCTTATTTACTTTTATAATGTAAATCAGACATATCTCTTAACATTTTCGCACTTTTTTCAGGTGTAATATCTCGTTGAGATTCGCCCATCATTTCATATCCTACCATAAATTTTTTAACCGAAGCAGATCTTAACAAGGGTGGATAAAAGTGCATATGGAATTGCCATTCGGGATGAATTTCTCCATCAGTTGGGGCTTGATGTATACCAGAAGAGTAGGGGAAAGAAGTCTCAAAAAGATTATCGTATTTAATTGTTAATAGTTTAAGAATACTAGCATAATCTTCAATTTCATCAATAGTAAAATCAGTAATTTTTGTGATATTACGTTTGCAAATAATCATTGTTTCAAATGGCCATATTGCCCAAAAAGGAACTAAGGCTACGAAATTTTTATTCTCAATGACAATACGTTCATTTGCTTCTATTTCTTTTGTCAAATAATCCAAAAGCAAATTACTGCCGTTTTTATCAAAATAAGCTTTTAAGCTGTTTTGTGTTTTCTCTACTTGGGTAGGTAAAGAGGATTGGGCCCATATTTGTCCATGTGGATGTGGGTTGCTGCACCCCATGACACTTCCTTTATTTTCAAAAATTTGCACATAATTAATAAAATCAATATTTCCCAAATCTGTATATTCGCTTTGCCATGTTCGAATAATTTCTTTGATTGTTGGCAAATCCATTTCAGGTAAAGTGATATTGTGTTTTGGTGAAAAACATACCACTCTGGAGATTCCTCTCTCTGGTTTTACTTTAAAAAAAGTTGCTTCGTTAATTTCTTCAAATTCAATTTCTTCTTTTTTTAAAGCCGCAAAATCATTTTCAAAAACAAATGAACTTTTATATTTTGCATTTTCTTCACCATTAGCACGAACATTACCGGGACATAAATAGCAAGTTGAATCGTATTCAGGTCTTTCATCATTTGCTAAAGTTTCTTTTTGACCTTGCCAAGGACGTTTTGCTCGATGGGGAGAAACCAAAACCCATTCGTTTATGAGAGGATTAAATCGTCGGTGAGGATCTTCGGAGATTTCAAATTTTTTCATTATGAATTAGTTTTTATATAGTGATGTGCCGTTTGAAACTTTTACATCATAAGTTATTAAATCTATTTTGAAATGCTCAGCATATAATTTGGTAAATTTCTCTTTTATATTATCTTCACTTCCCTTTTTTACCAAATTGATAGTGCAACCTCCAAAACCACCTCCCATTAATCGAGATCCAATTACATCCGCCTCGGCTTTAGCCAAATCTACTAAATAGTCTAATTCTGTGCAACTTACTTCATAGTCTTTTGATAATCCATCATGAGTTTCAAACATTAATTTTCCTAACGTTTCAATATCTCCTTTGTCAAGGGCGGTACAAGCTTGAATGACGCGTTTAATTTCTTTAACTGCATATATACTCCGCCTAAAAACATTATTGGTCATTTTAGATTTTAAACCAATTAATAAATCTTCATTACAATCTCTGAAGCTATTAATTTCAGGATAATTATCATTAACAATACTTAATCCTTCTGCACATTCTATTCGACGATTATTATATTCGGATGTAAATAAGGAATGTTGTAAGTTACTATCAAATAATAGTAAAGAATAATTTGCAAAATCAGCATCGTGGTAGGTATAATCTAAAGTACGGCAATCAATTTTTATTACTTTATTTTCTAATCCCATTATACTAGAAAATTGATCCATTATGCCGCAATTTATTCCAACCCAATGCTCAGCACTTTGGCCCATTAAAGCCATATCGATGGGTTTTATATCTAAATTAAATAATTTGTTGATTCCAAATAAAAACCCACATTCTAATGCTGCCGAAGAAGACAAACCAGAACCGATAGGAATATTACTACTAAAGACGCAATTAAAACCGCCTATTTTGTATCCTTTTAATTTAAGTTGAAACAAAACCCCCCGTAAATAATTAGTCCAAACTATATCGCTAACTATTTCTTCTTTAGTGACGTCAATTGCTAGTGATTCATTCAGATCAATGGCATGAATTTTTGCTGTTTTAGAATTGTTTATTTCGAATGCAAAACAAACTATTTTATTAATTGCTGCTGGTAAAACATAACCATCATTATAATCTATGTGTTCACCAATAATATTAATTCTTCCTGGAGAAAGAACAATTTTATCGGGTGCATTTCCAAATTTATCTTTAAAAAAATCAGTTGTTTCTTTTATTAAAATTTCATTCATTATTTGTTACTTGATTGGTTATTTAATTTCTTTAAATAGGGCCTGTTTAATTTTGAAATTTATATATAGTTTTATGATGGTACATTTCCTCTTTTCTTAAAATAGAGCTAGGGAAATTATCATGATTAGGTGCGTCAGGAAAATTTTGTGTTTCAAAACAAATCCCACTCAAATTGTGATAAACTGTATTTTCCTTTCCTTTTATTTCATTATTACAATTTCCTCCCACATATATATGAACAGCTGGCTGATTTGTATACACCAACAATTTTAAATTATTCTTAGGACTATAAAGTGAGGCAGAGAATTCTTCAGTATCATTTAAAACAAAAGAGGTATCTATTTTTTGAGGGCATTTTTTAGCTTGGTTAAAATTAAAAGGGTTGGCTTCTAAATTTAAAAATTGACCCGTTGGAATATTATGTTCATTGGTTTCCAATATTTTATTCGAATGAACTAGCAATTCCTGTTCTAAAATAGTTGAATTATGCCCATCAAGATTAAAATAACTATGATGGGT
>CALPLL020000107.1 GCA_943324395.2 Rhizobium sp. Q54 | reverse complement strand
AGAAAAAGAAGCCAAATTAAAAGCCCTCCAACTTACATTAGACAAATTAGACAAGACTTATGGTAAGGGAACCGTAATGAAAATGGGGGACAAAGCCGTTGAAGAAGTAGAAACAATCTCATCAGGATCTTTAGGATTGGATTTAGCTTTAGGAGTAAATGGATATCCAAAAGGAAGAGTTATTGAAATATATGGTCCAGAATCTTCAGGAAAAACAACTTTAACATTACATGCTATTGCTGAAGCTCAAAAAGCGGGTGGAATTGCTGCTTTTATAGATGCAGAACATGCTTTTGATAGAACTTATGCTGAGAAATTAGGTGTTGATATTGAGAATTTAATTATTTCTCAACCAGATAATGGAGAACAAGCTCTAGAAATCGCTGAGAATTTAATTCGTTCAGGCGCAATTGATATTGTTGTAATTGACTCTGTTGCAGCATTAACACCAAAAAGTGAAATTGAAGGCGAAATGGGTGATTCTAAAATGGGATTACACGCTCGTTTAATGTCTCAGGCGTTAAGAAAATTAACTGGAACTATCAGCAAAACAAATTGTACAGTATTCTTTATCAATCAGTTGAGAGAGAAAATTGGAGTTATGTTTGGAAGTCCAGAAACTACAACTGGAGGTAATGCATTAAAATTTTATGCTTCTGTAAGGTTAGATATTCGTCGTTCTACACAAATTAAAGATGGTGACAATGTTATCGGAAACAGAACGAAAGTGAAAGTGGTAAAAAACAAAGTGGCACCACCATTTAAAGTAGCTGAATTTGATATTATGTACGGTGAAGGAGTTTCTAAATCGGGAGAAATATTAGATCTAGCAGTAGAATTTGAAATAATTAAAAAATCGGGTTCTTGGTTCAGCTATGGTGAAACTAAATTAGGTCAAGGTCGTGATGCGGTAAAAGCACTAATTAAAGATAACCCAGAAATGGCGGATGAATTAGAACACAAAATTAAAGAACACATTAAAGAAGTTAATGCTTAAATATAATATGCTCATGAAAATGAGCATTTTTTTTATCTGTTATATTCTAAAAGTTGCTTGTGAATAATATTCCAGGAAGCAGTTTTTAATTCTCGAATATCAGTTTTGTCTTCAATTGTCATTCCAGTTGTATTTATAAAAGGATGAACTTTTGCTCTCATAACTCCCATGCTTCCGCTAAAAAAGGTATAAGACATTCTTTTTTTATTGTCAGGAAAAGTTATAGGAACTATAGGAATTTGATGTTCAATTGCCAAGCGAAATGCCCCGTCTTTAAAATCGGCTAAAACGATCGATTCATCCGTCGGTACTCCACCCTCAGGGAAAATACAGATACTTAATCCTAGTTTCAATCTTTTTTGAGCAAGATCAAACACTTCCATTCTACTTCTAGAGTTACTCCTGTCTACTAAAATACAACTGCGTTTATAAAAAAATCCAAAAAGGGGAATCTTTGCTAATTCAATTTTTCCCACAAATACAATAGGTTGGTCGGAAACAGCAAGCATCAACATGATATCGGTCATTGAAGTATGATTGGCAATTAACATGTAGCTTTTATTTGCCTCAAATTTCTGTTCGCGGTCAATTTTATAGTAAAAACCAGTTCCAAAAAGTGCAAATTTTGCCCATATTCTTGCTAAAACATAGAAATAAGGATACCACTTTTCTTTAAGTAGAGTAAGGAACATAATTGGCCCCATTATTAATAAAGGTAAACACAACATAACGTGAAACCAAATTCGCCATAGTAGCCAAAAAGTGTTTTTTATTAATTTCATAATGTCAAAAATACATATTTCTCTGTTATTTTTAATACAAAGGTTTAACTTTGCGATAAATAAGAAAATAATGTCAAAAATTTTAACAGGTATTCAAAGCACAGGAACCCCACATTTAGGGAATTTGCTAGGGGCAATTATTCCAGCAATAGAGCTGTCTAATAAACCAGAAAACGAATCGTTTCTTTTCATTGCCGATTTACATTCTATTACCCAAATTAAAGATGGCGCTACTTTAAGAGCAAACACTTATAGCACAGCTGCAGCTTGGTTAGCATGTGGTTTAAATGTGAATAAAGTGATTTTTTATCGCCAATCGGATGTACCTCAAACGGCAGAATTAGCGTGGTATTTGAGCTGTTTTTTCCCGTACCAAAGATTGACATTAGCCCATTCGTTTAAAGACAAATCAGATCGATTAGAAGATGTAAATGCAGGTTTATTTTCTTATCCAATGCTCATGGCGGCTGATATTTTGTTATATGACGCACAATTTGTCCCAGTTGGAAAAGACCAATTGCAACACATTGAAATTACTCGCGATGTAGCGGCACGTTTTAACCATCAAATGGGAGAAACATTTGTATTGCCAGAATCCTATATTCAGGAAGACACCAAATATATTCCTGGAACTAACGGCGGAAAAATGAGTAAATCTGCTAATAACATCATTAATATTTTCCTGGAAGACAAAGCTTTGCGCAAGCAAATTATGTCTATTGAAAGTGATAGTACTCCGCTCGAAGCCCCTAAAAACCCGGACACTTGTAACGTTTTTGCAATTTATAAATTATTAGCAACTGAATCTCAAATTAAGAAAATGAGAGAAAATTATGCTAATGCAAATGCTGATTATGGTTACGGTCACGCCAAACAAGAATTGTTCGAATTGATAGTTGATAAATTCAAAACGGAGCGTGAGAAGTACAATTATTACATGAATAACCTTACAGAAATAGATCAAGAGTTATTTCGTGGAGCGGAAAAGGCTTCAGCAATTGCAAATGGAGTTTTAAAAAGAGTCCGACAAAAACTAGGATTTAGTTTTTAAATTGCTTCAAATAGTTTTCCCGGCAAAGGCCTAACTACCCCTTTTAATTCCATGTTTAGTAATATTCCTGATATTTTGAAAATTGGTAATTCACATTCTAAAGCTATAATATCTAGAATTTCTTTACCTGATTTTAGAAGGTAATCGTAAATTTTTTGTTCTTCATTTTCTAAGGTTACAAATAATTTTTTTTGAACGGATCGAGTTGTTTTTTCGATGTCCCAATTTAAAATATATACTAAATCGGCGGCGCTTGTCAGCAAATTTGCTTTTTGAGTTTTTATCAAATTATTGCACCCCAAACTTAATTTATCAGAAGTCCTTCCTGGTACAGCAAAAACATCCCGATTGTAATCGTTTGCTAAATTGGCCGTTATTAAGGAGCCTCCTTTTATTGCAGATTCGATTACAATTGTAGCCTCAGAAATCCCAGCTACAATACGATTTCGTTTTACAAAATTCTCTTTTTCAGGATTGGTGCCACTCCAATATTCGGTCATAAATCCTCCGTTTTGTTCCATTTTTGAAACGTATTTTTTATGGGAACTAGGATAAATTTGATCCAGTCCATGCGCAACTATTCCTATGGTTTGTAAGTCGTTTTCCATTGCGGCTTGATGAGCAATGATGTCAACTCCATAAGCAAAACCACTAACAATTATTGGATTTAAAGGCGCTAATTCAGAGATTAAAGATTTGCAAAATTCAGTGCCATAAGAGGTGATTTTACGTGTCCCAACAATGCTAATAATCTTCCTATTGTTAAAGTCAATGTTACCTGAAGAAAACAGCAATAAAGGCCCATCAATGCAATGTTTAAGCCTTTCAGGATATTTTTTATCTTGAAAAAACGAAACATTTATATCATTATTTACTATGTATTTTAATTCTGCTTCTGCTTTTGCAAATATGGATTTATTTTTTAATTTTGAAATTAAAACCGATCCAATTCCATCAATTGAGGCTAGTTGGGATGATTTAGTATTGAAAATTGTAGCGGCATCTCCGCAATGGGTAAGTAGTTTCTTAGCGACAATATCGCCCACACCTTCTACTTTTTGTAACGCTAACAGGTAATATAATTCGGTTTCATTCATGGCATATATTTATTTTAGAAATATAGGAATTTTTTTGAAAATTGTTAATAAATTTTGTGAATAAAATTTTGATAATTATTTTGATTGTATAACTTTGTTATTATGAATTTAGAACAATACATCTCTCAACTATTATATCGATATCAATGTGTAACGATTCCTGGTTTTGGAGCCTTTTTAACTGATATTCAATCAGCTCAATGGCACGAAGCTAGTAACGGATTTTACCCTCCAAAGAAGTTAATTTCTTTCAACTCTTTTTTGAAAAACAACGATGGATTGTTGGCTAATCACGTAGCTCAAAACGAAAAAATATCCTATGAATCAGCGGTTTTTTCTATCGAAAATGAAATTTCCAAATGGAAGAATGAATTGCAATCTGCAAACAAAATTTCTTTCAAAAGCATAGGTGAATTCAATTTAAATTCTGAAAAAAATATCGTTTTTACACCTTACGAACAAGTGAATTATTTAGCGAGTTCATTTGGTTTAACCAACTTGATAGCGCCTTCAATAAAGAGAGAAGTTATTGAACATGTATTTGATAATGTAAAAGAAAAAGAGGTAATTCAATTGATTTCTGACAGAAATATAGGAAGAACATATTTTAAATATGCTGCAATAATTGTTTTGTCTCTAACTTGTTCCGGAATAATGGGACTTAAATTGTACCAAGATAAAGTAGCTTCTGAAACACTAATTGTTCAATCAGAAGTTCAAAAACAAGTCCAAAATACAATTCAAGAAGCTACATTTGTAATAAGCAATCCACTTCCTTCAGTAACTTTATCTGTAAAAGAAGAAAATAAGCCTTATCATATTGTAGCTGGAGCTTTTAGGCTGGATAAAAATGCAGAAAAAATCTATAAAAGACTTACCAAAAAGGGATATAAAGCAAAAAGATTAGCACCAAATTCTAATGGATTATTTCCTGTCCTTTACGGAAGTTTCTCTACGCTTGAAGAAGCCGAAAGAATTAAATCAGATATTCAAAAAACAGAAAATCCTAATGCTTGGATCTTGATTGAACAATTTTAAATATTAAATCCCGATAATTTCGGGATTTTTTTTTGAAGTGTAAGTAGTACCTTTGTAAAAAAAATTAAACATGCACCCAAAACATCCTTCAGAATCATTAACGGTATTAACTGATCTAGTATTACCAAGTGAAACTAATCCTTTAAACAATCTTTTTGGCGGTGAATTATTAGCTAGAATGGATCGAGCGGCAAGTATTTCAGCAAGACGACATTCTAGAAGAGTTGCAGTAACTGCATCAGTAAACCATGTTGCTTTTAATAGAGCAATTCCTTTGGGAAGTGTAGTTACTGTTGAAGCTAAAGTATCTAGAAGTTTCAAAAGTTCTATGGAAATCTTTATAGATGTTTGGATTGAAGATAGAGAAACGGGAACTAGGAGTAAAGCCAATGAAGCAATATACACCTTTGTGGCTGTTGACGATTCGGGCCGACCTGTTGAAGTGCCAGCAATTATCCCGGAAACCGAATTAGAGAAAGCGAGATATGGCGCAGCTTTACGAAGAAAACAATTGAGTTTGGTTTTAGCTGGAAAAATGAAACCAAATGAAGCAACCGAATTAAAAGCACTTTTTGATTAAAAAAAGGGAGTCAATTTTGACTCCCTTTTTTTACATGTTAAACAACCAACTTCCTGGATTGAAATAGGTGGTATTTTGAGAAATGGTAAATTTTAGAATTGTTTTACCAGAGTCACCGCTTGTTCTTATGCGTCCGATGGCTTGTTTTATAGAAACTTTATCTCCTTTACTAACCGATACTGATGTTAAATTTTGATACACCGTGAAGAAATCTCCATGTTGAATCATAACTGCAGTATTTACCGGTGAAAACACCATTATACTAGTTACTACCCCGCCAAAAACAGCTCTAGCATTGGCTCCTTTTTCAGTTTCAATATCTACACCGCTATTTTTTATAGTTAAAGATTTAAATTCTGGATGAGGATGTTCACCATAAGCAGAGTAAACAGAACCTTTTTCAACGGGCCAAGGCAAACGACCTTTATTGGCCTTGAAGTTATCTGCAATAATTTTTCCTTCAGCTGTTAAAACAATTTTAGCAGAAGATTCTATAGCTTTGGTTTCAGCAACGACTGCTTCCTTTGTAGGTATTTTGGTATTATTTGGCGAAGCTTTTCTACTAGCCTCAACTGCTTTTCTATTGGCTTCAGCTGCTTTTCTATTGGCTTCAGCAATGGCTTCACGTATTAAACGATCTATTTTTTGATCGATAGCTCGTGT
>CALPLL020000106.1 GCA_943324395.2 Rhizobium sp. Q54 | reverse complement strand
ATGTAAATTTTTTCCCTTCAACAAGAGAATATGCACAACAATACGGATTAGACAAAACCTTGTTGGATTCACTTAATAAAGAAATCGTAATTATGCATCCTGGACCAATAAACCGTGGTGTTGAAATTACTTCCGAAGTTGCCGATTCTAATCAATCATTGATATTAAACCAAGTGGAAAATGGAGTGGCGGTTCGAATGGCTGTAATCTATTTATTGGCTTCAAAAATTCAATAAATGAAAGTAATATCAAAAGGTCACACCACTGTTTTAAAAGATACGCAGGGAGATAGCCAATTATTTTTGGATAAAGTCACAACACAACACGAAAGTTATAAAAACCAGAATTTGATTTTGGATGTAACCCACGATAAATCAATAACAATTCAATCTATCAAAGCTTTTACAGAATTGTCTAAAATGCATTGTAAAGGAAAAAAATCGTTTGTCATTGTTACTGAAAACATCGATTTTAATGCCCTTCCAAAATCTTTAGTTGTAGTTCCTTCCGTTTTAGAAGCCCACGATATTATTGATATGGACGAAATCGAAAGAGATTTAGGATTTTAGAAGTGTATTCGTTAATTCGGTTATTTGTTTAATCGTTAACAAATACAGCTTCAACTTATAACCTAATAACCCAATTAACGAATAAACTCAAATTGAATCTAACCATACTTGGTTGCTATGCAGCAACACCACGAACAATTACCAATCCAACGGCGCAAGTTTTAGAAATCAGAAATCGTCTGTTTCTAATTGATTGCGGTGAAGGAACACAGGTTCAATTGCGTAAAAATAAAATTCGTTTTTCTAAAATTAACCATATATTTATATCTCATTTGCATGGCGATCACTTTTATGGTTTGGTAGGTTTGGTTTCTACTTTCATGCTATTGAATAGAACCACCGATTTACATATTTACGGTCCAAAAGGAATTGAAGAAGTGATTAAATTACAATTGAAATTATCCAATTCTTGGACCAATTACGGTTTGTATTTTCATGAATTGAATTCAGATAAAAGTGAAATTATTTACGAAGACAACAAAGTTATTGTAAAAACAATTCCTTTAAAACATAGAGTTTATACCAATGGATTCTTGTTTCAGGAGAAAGTGGGAGACCGTAAATTGAATTTAGATGCGGTTCAAAATTTTGAAATAAATACTTGTTATTATCAGAAAATTAAAAATGGTAAAGACATTACTTTGGATGACGGACGAATAATAGAAAATGAAAAATTGACATTTGATCCAATTCCAACCAAAAGTTATGCTTTTTGTTCCGATACGGCTTATAATGAAGACATTATACCAATTATTAAAAATGCAGACGTATTGTATCATGAGTCTACATTTCTAGATTCTGAAGAACAATTGGCTGAAAAAACAATGCATTGTACGGCCAAACAAGCAGCGAAAATTGCTTTGAAAGCCAATGTAAAACAACTGGTATTAGGGCATTATTCTACACGATACGATAACATCAATTTGTTTAAAGAAGAAGCACTAACCGTTTTTCCAGAAGTTCTTTTGGCAGATGACGGAAAAAGTTATGAATTTTAAAATAAATCAATTATTTTAGATTCCTTATTTTAGAATCAATTTTCTAAAATCTAAAGTCTAAAATTTAAAATCTATTTAATGGAAGATTTAAGCGATTACAGAAAATCATATGAAAAGAGTGCTCTTTTGGAAACTTCAATTCCTGAAGATCCAATTAATTTATTTCATCAATGGTTTCACGAAGTGGAAGATTTTGGGGGGGTAGACGAGGTAAACGCAATGACAGTTTCCACTATTGGATTGGATGGATTTCCGAAATCGAGAGTCGTTTTATTAAAGAAATACTCCGAAGAAGGCTTCATTTTTTATACCAATTATAACTCTGAGAAAGGAAAAGCAATTACTAGTAATCCCAATGTATGTCTCTCTTTCTTCTGGCATTCTTTGGAACGACAAGTAATTATAAAAGGAATTTCAGAAAAAACACCAATCAATATATCCGATGGTTATTTTGAGTCTAGACCTGACGGAAGTAAATTTGGAGCTATTGTTTCCAATCAAAGTGAGGTAATTCCATCGCGAACTTTTTTAGAAGATAAATTGAAACAATTAGAAATGGATTACCAAGGTAAAGAAATCCTCCGACCAGAATTTTGGGGAGGTTTCCTAATAAAACCAGTTGAAGTTGAATTTTGGCAAGGTCGACCAAACCGACTTCATGACCGAATTAGATACCAATTGCAAGCTGATTTTTCTTGGAAAATAGATCGATTATCTCCTTAAATTAAAATTATTCAATATTTTCTATAGCTTCGTTTTTATTTCTAAATAGAAAGAATTGAAGTAACATTGCGATGATAATTGTAATTATTGCACCAATAAAATTCAACCAAAGGAAACTCACAATATCCAAGTAGAAGATATAGAATATCATTAACTGTGTTATAATTGCACCCCAGAATATCGCTTTTGCACGAATGTATTTGATATAAAAACCAACTAAGAAAATTCCTAAAACAGTTCCGTAGAAAATAGATCCGATGATATTTACGAGCTGAATTAAATTCTCAAATAAAGTACCAATACAAGCAAATAGAATTGCAACAATTCCCCAAAATACCGTAAAAACCTTGGTAGCATTTACATAATGTTTGTCGGATTTTTCTTCTTTTAAATTGCGTTTGTAAATATCAATTGCCGTTGTAGATGCCAATGCAGTTAATCCAGAAGCTGTTGACGACATAGCTGCCGATAAAATTACTGCTAATAAAAGGCCAATCAAACCTTTTGGTAAGTAGTTCAAAATGAAGTTGATAAATACATAATCTTTGTCGTTTGTTTCTGCTTTAGCATCTGCTTTTGAAATTAATTCTTTCGCTTGGTCTCTCAAATCATTTTCTTTATTAGATAAAGCAGTGAGTTTTTTTCTCAAAATCGGGTTGTCATAATTCTGATTTAAATGGTCAATATACAAAAGGTTATATTCTTTTTTTTCTTCAGATAAATCGACAAGTTTCTTTTCTAATAAGTGGTATTCTTCTTTGTAAATGGATTTTTCAATTACTATTTTATTATTCGGATTAAAATTCAAAGGAACCGGATTGAATTGGAAAAATACAAATACCATCACTCCAATCAATAGAATAAAAAATTGCATTGGTACTTTTAGAAACCCATTCATAATCAATCCCATTTGGCTTTCTCGAATTGATTTTCCTGATAAGTAGCGACCAACCTGAGATTGATCGGTCCCAAAATAGGATAATGCCAGAAAAAACCCCCCTGTTATTCCACTCCAAAAAGTATAACGAGTTTCAGGATCAAATGAGAAATCCACAATGTTCATTTTGTCATTTGCACCGGCAATATGAAGCGCATTCCCAAAAGTCATATCGTTAGGTAACAAATGTAAAATCAAGAAAAAAGTCACGATCATACCAAACATTATAACAAACATTTGGTGTTTCTGTGTTACGTTTACTGCTTTTGTACCACCAGAAAATGTGTAGATAATTACTAATGATCCAATTATAATATTCAATTGTGTTAAATTCCAACCCAATATCGACGAAAGTATAATTGACGGAGCATAAATGGTAATTCCAGTTCCTAAACCTCGTTGTACTAAAAATAAAATTGAAGCTAAGGAACGCGTTTTTAAGTCAAAACGTTGTTCTAAATATTCATAGGCGGTAAAAACTTTTAGTTTGTGATAAATTGGAATAAAAGTCATACTTATTACTACCATTGCAATTGGTAACCCAAAATAAAATTGCACAAAACCCATTCCGTCATGGTACGCTTGACCCGGAGTAGAAAGGAAAGTAATTGCGCTAGCCTGTGTTGCCATTACCGAAAGTCCTACTGTCCACCACGGAGTTTCATTGTTTCCTAATATGTAATCTTTAACATTTCCAGTACTGCCTTTTGTTTTCCAAACGCCATAAATAACTATGAAAAGTAATGTAATTACGAGTATTATCCAATCAATTTGTTGCATATTCTAGGAAAAAAGTTGCATTATAATAAAGTAAAATAAGATGTAAATCGCATTCGCAATTAATACCCAAGTGTAGTTTTTCTTCCACAATTTATTTTCATTTTCTTCCATTTTTAATGTAATGAAATTAAGTTAGAAATCAATCGGTAAGCTCCTGATACGCCTTCTGGTAATTCTCTAAAAAAGCTCAATCCAGTATAAATGTAGTGTCCATTTCCGAATTTAGCAATTAATAAAGCACCATTTTTTGGAGTTTCACCTTTGTCATTTGATGATAAAATAGGAGTGAAGGCAAGGTCCCATTCGCTAGGATAATACAATCCTTGTTCTTGTTTCCAACCCTCAAAATCTTTTGAAGTAATTTTGTTAGGATAATTCAAAACTGGATGTTCGGGAGCTAAAAACCGTACTTCTGCATTTTCTTCCGTTACCCGATCTTTGGAAATTTTAATAGGAAAAGGCGCAATATTTTTAGTCACTAATTCATCAGTAGTATTGTATTGAACAATCATAGTTTTTCCTTCTTTCACAAAATCTAAAAGAATTTCTTGCTTGAATTTCAGTTCTTTAACTGTGTTGTAAGCTCTTATTCCAGTTATTAAAACATCGTAATTCGCTAGTTTTTCTTTCGATATTTCACTAGGATTAATTTCGGTAACTTCATAACCCATTTGTATCAAGCTTTTTGGTACTTCATCGCCAGCTCCCATTATGTAAGCTATTTTTTCTTTACCTGTTTTTATGTCCAATTTTATGAATTTCGCTTCGGAATTTCTCAATATTTGTTGCTTAGAAATGTGCTCGTAATTGATGTTAATTTGCTCTTTATCAAATGATTTTCCATTCACAATAGCGATTGCTTTTACCGTAATTTCATCCGCATTTTTTGGAGGAAACACTTCGAAATTTAAAATTTGTTCTTCTCCTTTTTTGCTCAAGGCAAATGCTATCTCGTTCGGATTTACTTTCCAATTTGAAGGAAGATCCAATTTCAATATTCCGTTTTCTCCCTCTTTTCCAGCTTTTATTTTAACACCAATTGTTTTTGATTTTCCAGAATTAAATAAGGAAACTTTATCAATTATTGATATCGTAATTTCTGGAACAATATCCAACGGATTGTATATTTCTCCCTTGGTAGGATCGTTATATTTGTAAATTACATTTCGCTCAAACGGAATCGTAATTCCATTAATTTCGATATTAAATACCAATTTAACTTCTCTAATAATATCCGGAATCCCTATGTTTTGTTGATTATCTACTCGATACATTCCAACCGTTCCTTTTTCGTTTAACCAATATGGATTGGTATAATTTATCGTATCTGGTAATTGAATTGAAAGAGTAGTATTTAATGAAATGTTATTCTTCAATTCACTATTAAAACTTGTATTTTTCCCTTCGGGCATCGAGATAATATTCTTTAAAACTAATGAATTTCCACTTCTATTAATTGCTTCAATTTTCACATTTAATGTTCTATTTGGGATTGCAGTTTGATTTTCTGCAACACCTTCAAGGTACAAACCTGAACAAGCAGCAATTACCTTTTTAAGTTCTTCTATCTTGATAATTTTCCAATGTTGGTCTTCTAATAGTTGAATCATAGAATAGGCTTTAACCAAATTTGAAATGCTCAAAGCAGGGTTTTTAAAATCATATTCTTTCAAAGTTCTTTGAATTAATTCGCCAATAGCTGCTCCACCCTTTACACGATTCCAAGTGGTATCTATTCCCTCAAAAATATTGTTTTTATCGTTTAATGCACTTCCTTTTAGAAATTCTAAATATTCCATTTCTTCTCCACGGCTTCCAGTACTTCCAAATCCTTGTGATTGATGACAACTTCTACTTAATGCCGCAATTTCTTGATTTGATTTTCCGAGTGAAGGGTAGTAAACACCAATTTGTAAAGAGGATAAGTTGGTTTTGTCGGCTGCATCAAATTTTTCTTTACTACCATAAAACCACCAAGAAGTATTGAAAAATTGTCTTTTAGGTTGCCAAGGTTTTACCCATTTTAACTGACTCGAAAATGCTGTAGCATCATTGGCTAAGTCAAAACTTTCTACACTCAATAGGGCAGAAGCCGTGTGATGTCCATGGGTTGTTCCTGGCGAGCGATGATCAAATCGATTGATAATTACATCGGGTTGGAATTTTCTAATAGCCCAAACAACATCGCTTAACACTTGGTTTT
>CALPLL020000105.1 GCA_943324395.2 Rhizobium sp. Q54 | reverse complement strand
TTGATGAATTTGTATTTGTCCAAGCATATGTCACCCCTGTTAAGTTACTTGAAAATACAGTTGCAGGCACAATTTCATTATTAGAATAAGTTACATTTGCCGGAATATAAACACTTGGAATTGGATATACAGTAACACTAGCTGTTATTGGAACTCCAGCACATCCACCGCTAAACGGGGTTATAGTATAAACTACCGTTCCACGAGTATTTCCAGTTGCTCTTAAAACATTATTAATTACAGTTCCGGTTCCAGATGTCGCGCCTATCACATTGGTTTGAACAGCATTCCAAGTATACGTAGTTCCAATAGCATTACTATTTAATACAATATAAGCATTACCTAAAGAGCAAATAGACAACTGAGATGGCGTTGCTGTTGCTACAGGAATTGGGGTAATAGCAAAAGAAGTTGATGAAGTACTAGGCGGACATCCTCCACCATCTGGAATAACATAGGTAACCGTATGGTATCCTATTGTACTTGAACTAGGGAAAATTACTCCTGAAAAAGGATCAATAGATAGGCCAGGCGATCCAATAAAGGTACCACCAAAATAATTTCCTGTTCCAGTTAAACTAGGTTGAACTCCATTCAAATTAGTACAAAAATAATCTCTGCCATAGCTAATATTTGCAGTTTGGAAGGCAGTAATTACCACAATAGTTGAAGCACTAACAGAAGGACATCCCCCAGAAGCAGCAATAGTATTGGTAACAGTATAAGTTCCTGGAGTACTAATAGCTAAATTAATTACACCCGTAGTTGCGTTTATACTTAAACCAGTTGTTGAAGTAAATACTCCAGCTATTCCTGAAGGAGCAAATATTGGACTTGGATTAACTCCGTTGTTACAATATGGAGATCCTGCATAAGTAAACATAGCTATTGGAGCTCTTGTAATTACAACTGTAGAAGTTACTACAACTGAAGCGCAACCTGCACTTGGCGGAATCGTATATGTTACGGTATAGGTTCCGGGGATACTTGTGGACGGCGTAATTGTACCATTAATTGAGTTAATCGAAAGTCCAGGTTGTGAACTGAATGTACCACCTGTATAAGCCCCTGTCCCCGTTAGAGTAACAGCACCTAAATTTGATGAGCTACAAAATGGCGACCCCGCATAGAACATAGAAATTGAAGGCTGTGGGGTAATAATAATTGTCCAGGAATCATCATCTGCCGGACATGATCCTGAAGAAGTAATACTGTTGTGAATTACATATGTTCCAGGTAAACTTGCCGCAAGATTTACTAAACCAGTTGTAGGATTTATTGAAAGCCCATTTGAAGGAACTGCACTAAAAACTCCAGCGTTTGCATTGTTCCCAAATATTGGACTTGGATTTGCACCATTTTGACAGTAAGAAGTGTTCGAATAAGTGAAATTTCCACGCGGGCAACATGCTGAAGTGACTGGACCTGCGGTTTGTGTTAATCTAATAAATCCTTTTCTACCATTAAAGTTGGTGATCATTAAAACATATATTTCACCAGCAATTGCGTTGTTAACCGTAAAGTTTTCTGTAAATGCAGCTGAATAGCTACATGCAATTCCAGTGGCAGGAGCATTAGCTGTCGAAATACCTGCGCATGCTGCTGCGGTAGAAGTAAAAGGACCCCAAGCTACGAAATCTACGTCAAGTCCAGTACCCGTAAAAGTATTGTTGGTGTTCTGTTCTATCAAATAGCTATAATTTCCATTAGTTGGAACATTTAAGTAGAAAAATGTTGGCGATGGTGCCGTTAATAAACATCCAACAGCACTAGAGGTTGTAGAAAAGGGACTTATTGGATTTGGTAATGTCGGAACTCCTACAGTATTTGGAAGAATAGTTGGTTGAGTCCCGCATAAAGCCAATGCACTACTACAATTTTCAACATTGGTTCCTATACATAGTTCAAAATAGGTTGTTACCGCCGTAGTGGCAGTTGAATAAGCTCTTATATAATAAGTTTGACCAATAGTCAATCCATTAGCTGTGTAATTGGTGGTAAGAACACACCCGCCAAATTGAGTTAAGTTACCAGGAGTTCCTGTGTAAAGCACATAGTTAATATTTGTAGGAGTGATAGTATAGTTTACCCCTAATATAGAAATATTATGACTTGCAGCTGTTGCAGTAAATTTAAACCAAACATCATCATCATCTAATGCTGCTCCACATGAATTTGCTTCCGGCGACGCTGTAGCTGTTGCTAAACTGCCCATAACTGTTTGTAAGCAATTTGTATTTTGATTCACAGGAACTGAAATTGCACCAATAGCCTCATCATTTGTAATTAATGTATGAAAGTTAAATGGTCCACTAATTAAACTTGAATCAGTTGAAGAACATACAGCTCTTACATAAAAGTCATAACATGTAGCAGAATTCAATCCTGTAAAAATGTAAGAATTTGCCGCTGTATTTCTCCAACCAGTGCTTGTAATAGCAGGAGCAGTAGTTCCGCATGGCACAGCCATTACTTGCCAATAAGAAGCAATACTTCCGTTTGGATTAGCAGGTTGCGTCCATCCTAAAACAGCACTAGATTGACTAATTGATGTTGCATTTAAATTTACAGGTCTACTACACGTTGTTCTAGGATTACAAGTAACACTTGCGTTCCATCCTGCTGAGGTTACTGTATTATTTGAAGTAAACACAAACGTTAAGCAACCATTTGCTGACGAACTTGTAAATGAACCTGGAATAATTGTACCAGATAATGTTCCTATCAGTGGTGAATTTGGGCTATTGCCGTCGTATATTCTTAAAATATCTAATCCAGCTTCTGTTGAAAACGAGTTAAAAGTTACAGTAACGGCATCCCCAATACTATTAGGACAAATAGTAGTTGTAGAAGTAGTATTATTAGCATAGTTAGCATTTGCACCTCCGTTGTCATAAAAGCTTCCTCCACAGGTTGGAATAGGAACACATGGATTAACTGTCACGCTTGTAATCATTGGCACACCCACACAAGTTAAACCTGCATTGGTGAATGTTGGAGTAACTTTTATTGTCGAAATTACAGGAAGAACCCCTGTATTAATTGCAGTAAATGATGAAATATTACCCGTTCCCGAGGACACTAGCCCTATAGTTGGATTGGAATTCGTCCAATAGTAAGTGGAAGTTCCGCCTGTGTTATTAGTTATAAATATCACAGGCGCTGAAGAAGTTGCATTACAAACTACTTGAGGTGCTACTTGGTTTACCTGACCCAAAGGATTCACAGTAATTGTAAATGTTGTTGGAGTACCTGGACAAGAAGAGCCTCCATTGTTCAATGATGGAAAAACGCTTATAGTTGAAATTACTGGAGCAGTCCTTGTGTTAATTGCAGTAAAAGAAGGGATATCACCTGTACCAGTAGCAGCTAATCCGATTGACGGATCTGAATTTACCCAACTATAAGTAGTTGTTCCGGATGTATTATAAGTACTAAATAAAACTGCTGTTGTAGTACTTCCGGAGCAAACCACTTGAGAAGTTGCTTGATTTACCTGACCCGAAGGATTTACTGTAATTGTAAATGTTGTTGATGCATCTGTACAAGATATTCCGCCATTGATAAATGTTGGAGTAACCGTTATAGTAGATACTATAGGGCTAGTTCCATAATTTACGGCTATAAAAGATTGAATATTGCCAGTGCCTGAAGCGCTTAATCCGATAGAAGGATCTGAATTTGTCCAATTATAAGTAGTTGTACCACCCGTATTATTTGAGGTAAAGAATATCGGTTGTGTTCCAGAATTATTACAAACTACTTGAGACAAAGGAACTGCCATTACTGGCTGTGGATTAATAACAAAATTTAATGAAGGATTCGAAGTACAACCCGCTGAATTTGTAACTGTAAAATTTCCAATCCCTGGATTTAATCTTGTAATTACCCTTGTTGTTCCTATACCTCTAATTCCTCCTGGGTTTAAAGTCCAAATCCCGGTAGGCAATCCACTTAAATAAACACTTCCAGTTGGACTTAAGCAAGTTGGCTGTGTAATTCTCGTTATAACTGGTGGCGTTGGAATTGCGTTTACGGCAATTGTCATAGTAGTTGATACAGCACATTGTCCTACATTAGGCCTAAATGTATAAGTTGTAGTAGCTGTATTGTTTAAAGCTGGAGACCAAGTACCCGGTATTCCATTTAAAGATGTAGTTGGTAAAGCTGCTAAAGTCGCTCCTGAACATATTGCTGGTACCGATGTGAAAGTTGGAACAACATTTGGAGAAACCGTAATAGTTATATACTTCCTACAAGTAACGCCGTTTGTTGTTACATCAACCCAGTATTGAGTAGTTGCTGTTGGAGTAACATTAATAGTTGCGGTTGTTGCACCTGTTGACCATAAATAACTTGAATTAATTCCTTCAAATTCAACTATATATGGGTATAATTCATTACTCGAACCAACACCGTCATTCCACTTACCAGTTGAATACATTAAGCCATAATTTTCATTACCTCCTTGATTATTTGGTTCTCCTAAATCCCAATTTGTATAATTCAATCGATTACCTAAAACATCTAACCAAATTCCTTCATTTTGGGCATCAGTTATTCCAATATTCATTACTCCTGGCGCTGAATTATTATATAAATTTTGAATAACAAAATTAATTTCATTTAGTGAGTTTGGAATGAAAAGATGACCACCGTTATTAATACTATTTTGAACCGCTTGACTCCATGAAACTGGACTAATTCCCTTAAAATAAGTATGGCCGTTAAAATAATATGGACCAGATAAATTAGAAGTACCTCCAACCGAAATAGTTGTGGATTGTCCAGCACAAATGGAAGTTGTAGATGCACTAACAGTAGGATTATTTATACTAACAGTAACCGCTAGTCTTGTCATACTCTCACAACCATTAATTGTTTGAGAGGCATAGTAGGTTGTTCCGTTTAAAAGAGCAGTCGTAGTTGCTAATGGAGTTCCGCCTGTTATTGATGCATACCATTTTACAGCAGTTCCAGTCGCTGTTAAATTGGCAACAATAGATCCTGAGCATAGTGTTTGCGAAGCAATTCCAGTTGGTGCATTTACTATTGGATTAACCGTAATAACTAAAGTTGTTATACTCGCACATTGTCCTACATTAGGTCTAAATGTATAGGTTGTAGTAGCTGTATTGTTTAAAGCTGGAGACCAAGTCCCCGATATTCCATTTAAAGATGTAGTTGGTAAAGCTGCTAAAGTCGCTCCTGAACATATTGCTGGTACCGATGTGAAAGTTGGAACAACATTTGGATTAACCGCAATAGTCATTGTTGCTGTTGTAGCGCATTGACCTGCAGTTGGGGTAAAAGTATAGGTTGTAGTTGCTGTGTTATTTATAGCTGGAGACCAAGTACCCGTTATTCCATTTGAAGAGGTAGTTGGTAAAGCTGCTAAAGCCGCGCCTGAACAAATGCTTGCAACAGGGGTAAAAGTCGGAATAATAATTGGAGAAACCGTAATAGTTATATTCTTCCTACAAGTAACGCCGTTTGTTGTTACATCAACCCAGTATTGTGTTGTTGTTGTTGGAGTAACATTTATAGTTGCAGTTGTTGCTCCGGTTGACCAAACGTAGGTTGTGTTTCCAGGATATTCCATAATTACTGTTCCAGCAATAGAATTGGTTGTATCATTCCATGGAGCTCCCATATTATTCCAATCCATTACGCAGAAATTTTCCGACCCTCCATTGTCATTTGGTTCATTTTGTCCCCAATTTGTATAGGATAAAGGCGATCCATCTAACCATTTCCAACCGCCTGAAGGTTCGGAATAATTAGGAGCAGTTGTATCTTGATATAATCCTAAAAGAAAATCTCCATAAACTTGACTATTTGCAATAGGAACAGATACATTATCATTTTCTAATTGAGAGTTAACACAATACATATACCCTCCGTTTTGCTCACACAACACTTTTGCTTGAGGCCACGTCTTTCTCGATTGATATTGAAGATAATAATGATTATTATATGTTGCCTTTAAATTCCATAATCCTGAATTAACAAGATTATTTAATTGTGTTTGAATTTGAGAAGTTGTTAAATTGTCGTTAGCAGTTAATGCAACATTAGTACCAGCACATATTGAACTAGATGACGCGCTAACAGTAGGATTATTTAAACTAACAGTAACTGCTAATCTAGTAGTGCTTTCACAGCCATTTACTGTTTGAGAAGCATAATAAGTAGTCCCATTTACAAGAGCAGTTGTGGAAGCTAATGCCGTTCCTCCTGTGGCTGTGGCGTACCATTTTATTCCCGTTCCAGTTGCCATTAAATCGGTAACTGTAGAAGCCGAACATAGTGTTTGATT